>DASPJH010000317.1:0-2599 GCA_035628715.1 Bacteroidia bacterium | reverse complement strand
AGATTCCCGACCCAGCCGGGAATGACAACGGCGCACCGCGCGCCCCTCGGCTACGCTCGGGGTGACAAAGAATTGTGGTAAACTAAATAACCTCTTACCCGCGGCCAATTGTCGCCCTTCGAGTCTCCTTTGCAAGCAAAGCCTCAGGGTGACAATTGGCGCGCTAACCCGTTCCAGCGTTTATAATTTTCAAATTACCGCATTTCAAATTTTCAAATTAATTTCCCCATCACCTCTTCCAGGCGGTTGTGTGCCATGTTGATACCCCATTCAAAAGGCAACTTTAATTGCTGGTCGCGCAACTCCACCGAACGGAATATCATTTGTATGGTGAGTTTACTGGTAGAGTCCGTCAGTTGTTCAAACTCTAAAAACTCCAGCTGTGCCCCAAAACCGCCGTTTTCCATTTCAAAAGTGCGGGTTATTTTCTGGTTGGGAACAAACTGGTGGATAGTGCCGTTAAACCCGTGCTTATTGCCCATCGGATCGGTGGTTATAAACCGGTAGCTGCCGTGGTTTTTATTTTCCAGTTTCTCCACTTTGGTACCCATCCACTGCTCCACAATTTCAGCATCTTCGTAGGCTTTAAAAAGCAACTCCAGCGGAAGGTCAAACTCGCGGGTGATCAGCAGCTCCTGCCTGCCGTCTTCGGCGTGTATCTTTGTTTTTTGCTCCATGTTATTTTTTCGGTTTATAATTTTTCATTATAGCTTCCAGCTTATTAAACCGGTCGTCCCACATGTTGCGGAAAGGCTCAATAAAATCCGCTATCTCTTTCATTTTATGGGGATTTAAGTGGTAAAATATCTCCCTGCCGGTTTGTTCCTGCTTCAGCAGCTCGCACTCGGTCAATATCTGTATGTGTTTGGAAATGGTTTGCCGCGAAGAATCAAATTCCTGGGCAATGGCGCCGGGTGTCATGGCATTAAGCGCCACCAATGTAAGTATGGCGCGGCGGGTCGGGTCGGCTATGGCCTGAAATACATCTCGTCTGAGTTCCATTTGCAGTTAAATGACTGCAAATGTATGCGCAGCTATTTAACTGCGCAAGTGTTTTATGGAATAATTCTTAGAGTTGACTACAATAGGCCCGTCAGGGGAGGCCTGACACTATAAGTATGGTAAAGGATTATCCCCGCAGCGGGGTAAGGTATGCTTCCAGCTTTTCGATGTTTTGCTTTTGGCCTTCGTCGGCTTTGTGAGCTTTTACTACAATTTCGCGCATTTCAGCGGTATCAAACAGCATCGACCAGTTAACAAGGGTTTCATTGCCTTTGGCCTCAAAAACAACGGTGGTAATAAAGTGCGGGTTAAAATGCTCGAATACGATTTTTTTAAGCGGCACAATCTCTTTAAAAATGCTGCGGTTGGGGTAATTGGTGCCATCGGGACCGTGCATGGTTAGTCTCCACTCGCCGCCTTCTTTAAAATCCATCTCGTGTATGGTAGACGTAAAACCGTTGGGTCCCCACCAGTTGGCAATGTGTTCGGGGCGGGTCCAAACTTCCCACACCAGTTCCACCGGTGCGTTAAGCGTGTGGAAAAGCTGCATTTCGCGGGTTTCAGTGTTGTTCATTGTTTTTTATCGTTTTGAATTTTAGCCAGGTATTTATCAATGTTGCTGAACCGGTTTTCCCAGGTTAAGCGCAGCTGCTCCATCCACAGGTCAATTTCCTTTACCTTTTCAAATCTCAGCTGGTAGTATATTTCCCGACCTTGTTTGGTAGACTCCACCAGGTCGCAGTCCGTCAGCACCTGTATATGTTTGGATATAGTTGGCCGGGCCACATCAAAGCTTTGCGCAATTGCGCCGGCCGTAAGGGTTTGTGTTGCCAGCAGCATGAGTATTGACCGCCGTGTAGGGTCGGCTATGGCCTGGAAAACATCGCGCCTTAAATTCATTGCGTAGCTATTTGGCTACACAAATTTGTTTGATATTTAATAATGGTAAAGTGCCTGGAGATACGCTACAAGCCCTCAACTAACTCTAATATGGCTGCTAAAGACTGACCGGAAATGCCGCGCAGGGATAAAAAACAAAAAACCCGCCTAGGTAGCGGGTTTAAATAATGGTGCGGATGATAGGAATCGAACCTACACGCCTTGCGGCGCCAGATCCTAAGTCTGGTGCGTCTGCCAGTTTCGCCACATCCGCAAAAGGAGTGCAAAAGTAAAACGATACTTTGGCATAATCAAATCTAAATTTTAGGTTTTTTGTATTATATTTGGTACACACCACTGCCGATTAGGCACTAACTTTGATGCCACTACCGGGAATAATGATGGATATTGATGTTGAGGCAGAAAAGCAGGAGATACTGAAGCGGTACCGCCACTTGCTACGTTCATGCCGGCACAGCCTGCAAAAAGGCGACAAACAACTTATACGGAAGGCTTTTGATATGGCCCTTGACGCCCATAAAAATATGCGGCGCAAAAGCGGGGAGCCTTATATATATCACCCCATTGCCGTGGCCCAGATTGCTGCGGCCGAGATAGGCTTGGGCCCCACCAGTATTGTATGCGCGCTGCTGCATGATGTAGTGGAGGATACAGATATTACCCTTGAAGACATCCGACTGAATTTTGGCGATAAAAT
>DASPJH010000316.1:0-9174 GCA_035628715.1 Bacteroidia bacterium | reverse complement strand
TTAGCATGAATCTCAAAATGCACAAGTCTGTTCATAGTGTTTCTTTTTATACGAATATGGGATAAAATACAACTCAATATCAACACAACAAATACTTTATAGTATTGCCAGCCTGGCTTATACCAACAGGCTGATTCAATATACCTCATCCCTCATACAAATAGTATACTTGCATAACCAATACACCCGCGATGGAAAAACCTTTGGTTGATAAAAACTACCTTCTTGAGAAATACCCTGGCAAAGGCGGCTGGACGTATGCGGTTATTGATGAGATACCGCAGGACAAAAAAGCGCCTTTTGGGTGGGTGAAAGTTAAGGGCACCATTGACAGCTACTCCATCAGCGATTATAAACTAATGCCCATGGGTAATGGTAAACTGTTTTTGCCTGTGAGAGCTGAAATACGGAAGAAGATTAGCAAGAAGGAGGGCGACTGGGTAAAGGTGGTACTGTATAAGGACGACTCAAAGTTTGTTGTTCCTGACGAATTTGTACTTTGCCTGAAAGAAGAACCACCCGCCTGGAAGTTTTTCCAAACCCTGAGTGAAGGCGAACAGCGACTGTACGTGGTATGGATTTATGAAGCTAAAAAAATGGAAACCCGTGCCGACAGGATTGTAAAGAGTATTGAGAAGCTGCTGAGGGGCAGGAAACTGTATGAAAAGGAGGAAGAATAGCTTATTTTTAAAGAACACAAATAAAAACCGCCCGCAAATTGTTTTACGGGCGGTACAAAACTCCCAGTGGGTATCCGGGCATCATAAGCTATTGAATAATAGCTTTATTCTATTAACGGTAAAGTAACTGCCTGTCCCAACCACAGGCGAATTTTCATTTTACTATTTTACCTGCAAAAGCAGGGTTTCATTAGTGCTTCCGCTGATTTTTACGGTATACATACCCGATGAAAGGTTAGCATCAGTAAGGTCTACAGGCAGGGCATTTTTTCCCTTTTTAAGGTTAAACGTGCCACTATACACCTGTTTGCCCATCATATCGTAAACGGTTACATCGGCTTCACCGGCTGTTGAGCTTTCAACATTCAGCTTAACGGCAGTGTTACCATTTTCAGCAGGATTTGGAACCAGTATAGCATTGTTAGTGCCGCTGGTACCATCTCCGGGGTCGGCAGTGCGGGCATTGTTGCCGCCACCTATAAAGTTGGCCCAGCACAACTGAAAGTCTGAAATAGGCAGAAACGTAGCCATTATATTTCCTGAATTAAAATTAGCTATTGATTGGGATGGAACATGTATCCCCGGCATCATGCCCGGTAAATCTGCATTGGTGGCAATCCAATCATTGCAGCTGGTTAAGCCGTTGTAATACGATTTAATATGATACATATCCTCTCCACCCAGCGTAGGATTGCTGCCCCATGTGCCAAAGGTGCTTAAACCATCAGGATTGGCGGTACCGGCAATATTCAATTGGTCTATTGAAACGCCGTAGTCATTTCCTGAGCCACCGTAGGTAAACTCGCCACCGGGAACGGCTACACCGGCAAAATCCATTTTTACGTCCAGCACGTCAAAGCCTCCAAAAATGCCATTATCGGTAAACCCGGTGGCATAGTATTCCCACTGGTTTAACGAATTAAACCTTTCAATTACATCCGTACACTCATCGTATGCGTTGGAATTTACCGAATAGTCAAAGGTACTAGACCAAAACGGCGCAATAACCATATCCATACGCAGCACGTTAAAGTCCATGCTTCCATACATATCGGTAGCGCCGCCCAGTACATACCCAAACGGAAACATGGGCGGTGGGCCCATCGGTCCGGAAGTAGCGTTTATGCTGTTCCACAAATCACTGCTGGTTGGGGTACCGTAAAAAATGGTGGGATGGGCAGGCATACCGTTCCACCGGTCAATATGCTGAATAAAACCATCTTGTGAATTAGGTATATCAGTGGTGTTAAAAATATGGCCCGCAAATGTTACAAAGTGGTGTGGCAGTAGCCCGTCGGCAATATCTTTACCCCAGGCATCTCCGTGGATGGCTTGTGCTATTTGGTATACATGCGACCAAAACATTGCTCCTGTATTTACGTCAAGCTTCATAGCAAAGGGGAAAAGCCGGTTGTTGTTGGATCTTACCGTACCAGTAATAAACAGTTCGTCCAGTATGCCGTGAGAAACCGACTCTGTAATGCCGCCCACTTCTTCTACATTAAAAAAGTTAAAACCGCCACCGCCTAAAGCAGGGTAGTTATTAACCCCCAGTACATTTCCGGCGCCATCCAGCCTCAGATAAAACACTCCGGTATTAGGGTTGCCAAAAATTGACGGATCGGTATATTTACCTACAATGCCAAAGCCGCTGCCGTTCTGCAACTCGTACACCTGGGCATCTTCCGGAATCAGATAACCCCCGCTGCTGTTCAGCAGGGTATAATCCCTTTTAAAATACGGGCCGCCTGCCGGAATGTTCCCGTTAACATCGGTATAGGCCACCGGTATGGCATAAATGCCGGGAAAACAAGGCAGTTCGTTTTCTCCCACCACAATATGGCCGGTAGGATTAAGAAGCACATTTACACCGCAGGTTAGCACATCAGGATTGGTGGTGCCGTATAAATGCTCAAAAAATTGGGCCCTGGCGCTTAACCCGGTAAGCACCATGGCAATAAGTACTAATTTTTTCATGATCGATTGGTTTGATTTTTTATTGATACAATTGATTTTAAAAGAAACCTGCAAGGGATGGTTGGGCTCCCCTTGCAGGTAATATCTTAATTTACCTGTAGAAGGATTGTCTGGTCGGAAACCGCTCCGTTCACCTGCACCGTGTACATGCCCGGTGTAAGGTGGCTTTTACTGATGTCCAGTTTCAGGCTGTTGGCGCCCCTGGCCATCACAAACCGGCCTTTGTATACCTGCCTGCCGGCCATGTCGTATATCGTTACATCGGCCTCTCCGGGCTCCTCACTTTCCACTACTATTTCCACATCGGTAATACCGCTTTCAGCGGGGTTAGGAATCAGCAGTACGCCCGCCTTTTCTTCTTCATTGCCGTCGGGGGCAACTCTTGCGTTGCTGCCTGGCAGTGTAAGGTTATAACACAGATTAGTATTACCCAGGCTGAGGTATGAAATGGCCAGCGTTCCTGAATTAAAAGAAAGCAACGTTGATGCTGAAACTGTGGACAATAATCCCGGAGACGATGTTTGCGTAGTAGAGTGCGTTTTTTCATTACACCCCGAGTGGCCGCTGAAATACGCTTTAACAATGTACATGTCGGTTTCCGGTGCACCGGCCACGGTACCCCCCCACCGGCCATATACACTAAGTCCGTCAGGGTTGGCGCCGGCATTACCATTATTCTGATCAAGCATTAATCCTATATCACCGTTGGGCCCTCCATATGTAAACTCTGAGATGCCATTTCCACCGTCATCAATTTTCACCACCATTATATCCGAACCGCCAAAAATTCCATTTTGTGCATATCCCACAGCGTAGTACTCATAATTGCTCCATGTGTTAAACCTTTCGATAACATCGTGGCACTGGTTGTATCCACCGTTAGGAGTATAATTAAAAGCAGTTGAAAAGTTAACATTTCCGGCATCGTCAGTATTAACCACCCAAAAGTCCATATCGCCGGGAAGGTCGGTATATCCGCCAATGATAAACCCTGCGCTGCCTGCGGTAGTATTGCTGGATACTCTTATACTGCTGAATTCGTCCTGAGAGGAATTAGTGCCGTATAAATTAACCGGCGCCAGTAAACTGCCATTACCAGCATCAACATGCATTAAAAACCCGTCGGGAGTATTTGACCCTGCATAATCTACAACAGTGCCTACTACCACTATTTCCGCTGTTCCAAACGGCGTATACGGACTTTCGCATACTGCACGGGAAAGCTCATTATGGCTCACGCTTGTTAAAATATCATATACCGAGCTCCAAACGATGCTTCCGTTAGTGTAATCAATTTTCATCGCATAGGGATAGGTAGACGAGTTGTCGCTCACACTCCCGGTAATATATACGTCATTTGATCCGCTAAAAGTGGTTTCGGCAATACCTTCAACCGTTGACACCCTGTAATTGGTGTTTCCAACCGTATACTCATACACATTCAAAGGATCGCCGTTAGGGTCAAGCTGTATATAGAAAATTCCTGTATTTGACCCCGATGTTATCGAAAAATCAATATACATACCGATCAGCCCAAAGCCTGAAGCATCATCCAGTTCAAAAGCTTGGGCACCCATGGCGTGCAGGGCTGCGCCGTTTGGACGTGAAAGTATAAAATTGCGGGCAAAGTAAGGCGCACCTGGTATAGTTCCGTCCACATCGGTAAAAGCAGTGGGAATAACACTCAATGGCTGCAGGCAGGTGAGCCTGTGATGCCCGGCTATAAAATGTCCCTGGCCCTGTAATACGGTATTCACTCCCGAACGAAGAAATTCGTTACCCCATGAACTGCCGTAAGTATGATGGAAATATTGTGCTTTGGCACTCAATCCGGTGAGCACCATAGCAATTAATAATAGTTTTTTCATGATAGGTTTGATTTTACTTTTAATGATAAAATTTATTTTAAAAGCCTGCGGGCATTGCACCCGCAGGCCGGGTATATGTTTAATATACAATTAGCATGTTGCTAATTAATTATTTCACTTGCAGCAATACTGTTTCATTAATAGTAGTGCCGCTTATTTTTACAGTGTACATACCGGGAGCCAGGTTAGCATTGCTTACATCCAGCGGCAGGCTGTTTTTGCCTTTTTGCAGGGTAGCAGTTTCTGAGTAGTAGGTGCGTCCCAGCATATCATACAGGGTAACTGATACTTCCTGTGTGGCAGTGGCTTCCATTTCCACGGTAAGCTGGCCGCTGGCAGCCTGCATAGGGTTGGGGCTTACAGATACGCCGTTTCCGTTTTCAGGATTGGCAGTGCGGGCATTGCTGCCGCCGCCAATAGATGTGCTGTAACACAGGTTTAAATCAGACGCGCTGACACTTGTAGTGGACATAGGGTTGCTATTGAACTTTGAAATGACTTTTATTTTTTGACGATTATAGAGCTTGGGACCATTAGTGGTACTGGTGTTCTGAAAATCTTCAAAGCATCCTGAAAGCCCGTTGAAATAGGCCTTAACAAGGTATGCATCGCCAAAGCCCATCCCTGCAGAAGCATTATCCCAGGTGCCAAATACGCTTAGCCCGTCGGTTGGGGTGCCATACCCGTCAAAGTAATCCAGGTAAGTTCCCCGGTCGTAATTATCGTCGCCATAGGTAAACTGGCCGTTTCCGTATGGATTTCCGTTTTCATCCACCTTTACAACTACTAAATCGGTATTGCCTATGTTACCATTGTTGGTCATACCGCCTATATAGCAATCAAAAATCCCCGATGTGTTTTTACGCTCAATAATATCGGTGCATTCATCAAAATTTCCCGAACCGCCGTTATAATCATACAACTGGGTTAGCAGCGAAGCGCCTGTAGGGCTTACTTTTGTCATCCACATATCCCAGCTTCCGCCCTGATCGCTGTTGCCGCCAATCATAAAGCCTGCCGAGCCGCCCACACCGCTGTTAGAAACGGTAATACAGGTAAACTGGTCCAGCGAGGCAGCGGTTCCATATAAAGGGGCCACACCAAGTGGGTTTCCGTTGTTGGCATTCAGGCGTAAAAAGAAGCCGTCGGGAGACCCGCCGTTATCATACGTTTGGCCAACTACAACTACTTCCTGTACACCTGCTGGCATATAGGGACTTTCCAGGACGCCTTTGCCCCAATCCCTGGATGAAGCAGCGGAACTTACCAAATCAAAAATGGTAGACCATATAATATTACCGCCCTGGTCAATTTTCATGGTAAACACCCAAAAACTGCCGCCCGGTACCGTAGGGTCAATAGTGCCGGTAATGTAAAACTCGTTGCCCGACGCAGACTCTGACACATCGGCCACTTCTACCACGTACATGCTTGTACCCACAATGCTTACAGGATCAAACTGCGTGGTATTTACGATATTGCCGTTTGCATCCAGCTCCAAATAGTAAACACCATTAGGCACTGTCCCTGATGGGTCATAATACATTCCAAAAACCCCGAACCCTGAGCCATTATTGAATTCTACCGGGATGGCATTAGCCGGGGTCACGGGGACACCTGATGTTTCTGTAAGATTGTACAGGTTGTTAAAAGTCAGCACATTGCCATTCAAATCGGTGTTGACGGCCAACAAATCGCCTGTTGTGGAGGTATTTGAAGATGATGACACCACAAAATGCCCCATTGCAGAGGCTGTTGTGTTTACTCCCCTGCCATTGTACTGGTGGTCGGAGTTACCATACAGTTGTTGAAAATACTGTGATTTTGCGCTGAAACATGATAGCGCAAATGCAATTAAAAATAGTTTTTTCATGATTTTTTAAGAATTAGTGAAACAATTGAATGAATGGCGTAATCCAACAGGATAGCCAATATTTTAATATAACAAAGTATCTTTGGGCAAAACAATTACATAACTTTAAGTTTGTAAAAAATTAATTAAAACGCAATAACAGCTGGTGAAAATTTTCACTCAGTAATAGTTTCTTACTGTAAAACGCTATGCAGTGTTACTAACAGGGCATATCAGGAAGCACATTCCTGAAAATGTTAACAAACTTATAAACAAATAGTTAAGTTGAATTTCGAGATCTTCTTAAAACAGGATGGCCGTTCTCCGGATATGTGGGTAGTACGATTTTTTCCATAAGCTTAACAGGTTTGATATGTATTGCAAAGGTTATAAAAAAATTATTTACATGTCAAGATATTTTTTTAAAAACTAATTTTTTGCACAATAAATAGTATACCGGAATACTATTTTACATTGTCATTCAGGGCTTTATTTTTTGACAGGAAAACTAGATGCCCAATTCTTTTGATGGGTCCCAAAACACCTTATCAAAGTTTTGCACCTGGTTGTCTTCTACCACCACCCCTTCGGCTTCCAGCAACTCCTGCATCCTTCCCGGTTTCCCAAAATGATGCTGGCCCGTAAGCAGGCCAGCGCTGTTTACCACCCGGTGTGCGGGCACACGGTCATCCGTATGCGAAGATTGCATGGCCCACCCTACCATTCTGGCCGATTTACCCGTTCCCAGGTACCGGGCTATGGCGCCGTAGCTGGTTACCCTGCCCCTGGGAATAAGTTTCACTACCTCGTGCACCATTTCAAAAAAGTTAGGGTCTTTGTTTTCCATTACCTTTGCCGCTTTATGAATTCTTCCTGCAAAATAAAACTTGGTTCAGTAAATAACCTCACCGATGCACGTTTTGGTGCATCAGCCGGAGCCGAATGGATAGGCTTTTGCTTTGATAAGGCCAATCCCCTGTATGTATCGCCGGTGCAGGCACAGGCTATTATAGGATGGCTGTCGGGGCCATTGCCGGTTGCTGAATTTTCTGCCTCGCAAGGATTAAACGATATTGAAGATATTGTTCGCCTAATAGGCTTTGACTGGATACAGCTGGCTGAACCGGGTATGCTGCATTATTTTGAAGGCAGCGATATAAATATCATACTGGAAGCGGATGCCTCACAGTTGGGTTTTGAAAGCGCATTTACCGGTATTACAACCGAAGTGAAGGCTATACTGATGAAGAATTTCATGTTGGGACAGGCAAAGGATTTGATTAAAAAGGGTGTGCCCGTTTTATTTGATGTAGAAGGTTTGGATGCTTCTGCGTTAGAAAGCCTCAAAATATTGAGCCCCTACGGTATAAATATCAGCGGTGGGTTTGAAACAGCTCCAGGTATTCGTGATTTTGATGAGATGAACGCCGTGTTTGAAGTGTTTGGGGAGTAGGCATTTGTTATTTACTGTTTAACACGGCTGAATTATTCTATACTATTCTCTTTTAACAGTTTATCCAGGGCTTCACCACCCCAGCCCGTGGTGAGTTCTTTATTTTTCTTCCGCGTTTCCAATACCTTTTTATTTATCCCGGCATTATTATATGAAATAAGTGCAGCAACGGCCTTCAAATACACATGAGGGTTATCCTCGGTTTTCAAACGATCTAAAAGCGGTTCTATAAATAAACTATCCTTTATAATTGCTGCCTTATCAGCAAATATTGGAAATGTATGAACATTTGCCTCCGCTATATTTTTAACTATTGCCATCACACCAACATTATACTGTTTTAGTAAAACCAAGCCCAGTAAAGCATTCAACAGTTCTTTGCACTCATCCATATCACTGTCCCAGCTATAATATTTATAAGGGTCCTTAATATATTCTTTCGCCAGCTTAAATGCCCTGTTGGTATCTCTGGCATTCAGGTATTCAAAAACATCGGGTGTTATTTTATTTTCCTTTTCCCAAAGGGTCCATAACAAATCATCATACAATGTATCTTTCTGATATCGTACAGCACCAAAAACATAGTCAATGTGATATTCACTTATATTGTTGTGTTTTACCTGCGTAAGCGGCACTTTAAGCAATGAAAGGGCTCTTTGGTTTTTGTACCCGGCAATGGCGCTGTAAAGGCCCCGCCATTCATTACTGTAATGTGTATTATCAAGCGTCTGGTAAAGGTTTTTCTCAAGCAAAGGGAAAAAGTCAGGATGCGGAAACTCTATAATTGCTTTGTATGTATAAAAGTAGCCGCCTTCGTCAGTTTTCGATTTCTCTCTATTGTTCAGGATTAACTCCACATCCTGTTCTTTCCTGTATTGCGCTAATTTTACCAGGGCATCCTGGTTATGTTCTTTAATTACCAGTTCCCTGAGCTTTAAGTAATCCCGTTCCGAAGGTTTAGCCCTGAGAATAGCGTTGGATTTTGCCCATAGATTATTCGGAGTATATATTAATATGCTGTCTAAAACCGCAAACTGTATAGGATTAAGCTTGTGTGATTGCAAATCAACATACCCGGGAGTAACTATATTTATAAAAAAATCACCCACCATCTCATCTCCACCAATACAGCCAAACAAAGTACTTACGAACCCGGTATCATTAAGATGATTTAAAATAACAGGAAATAACTCAGCCGTAGAATCATGCGATAAGGCCCAGAATGAATAACACCTGACCACTCCGTTGGAATGGTTTGTCAGCATTATCAATTCTTCCCGGGTTGCCGTTTCTTCCAGTTCAACAAAATTATTATACTGTTCAGGTCTTATTCCGTTTTCATAA
>DASPJH010000315.1:0-5017 GCA_035628715.1 Bacteroidia bacterium | reverse complement strand
CCAGAGGGCTTTATAGCCTGCATCCTTTATAGCCTGTTCCGGAAATTTCTCCTGGGGGGCTTTCAGTTCCTGCAGGCACACAATATCGGGTTTTGTTTCTTCCAGCCAGCGCAGCAGCACCGGCAGGCGACCATTAACACCGTTTACGTTATAAGTAGCTATTCTCATATTGGCCAGGCATTTTCGGGAATATTTCACTGAAAAACAAGTTCATTTACCATTGAGCATTTATTATCAGCCATCCGGTTTGACCCGAAGTTTTAAAAGCTATCAGCCGTCAGTTTTCAGTCTTCAGTTTCATAAAACTTAAAAGTTGATGTCACTACTGTGCCAACGGTTTGGCCATCGTTGTATGGCACATGACCTGTACAACCTTACGATAGTCATCCCGAACTCGTTTCGGAATCTCAACAGTATATAAAGAACGTTTTATCACATTAACTCAAAAGTTGATGTCACTACTGCTGCAAAGGTTTCAGGCGCTTCATCCCCCGGCTCAAGCCAGGGGTTACTAAACAAGGATGCAGCCGATTTTCCACGTCCCTTTAGTAACCCTGGACTTCAGTCCGGGGGATATGCGACTGTTACGGCCAAAAACCTTTTTACAGTAAAACTAAGTTGATGTCACTACTGCTGCAAGTGTTTCAGGCGCTTCATCCCCCGGCTGAAGCCAAGGGTTACTAAACAAGGATGCAGCCGATTTTCCACGTCCCTTTAGTAACCCCGGACTGAAGTCCGGGGATATGCGACTGTTACGGCCAAAAACCTTTTTACAGTAAAACTAAAAGTTGATGTCACTACTGCTGCAAGTGTTTTCAAAGAACATTCCTGTTTCAATTCAAAGATTTCTTTCGGTGAAGAAATTCCTGATGGCGCTTAACTTTTGTTACACGTGTTACACCTGTTACGCCCCCCGTCCAAACGGTGCATCCGGGCGCGCCAGCGATGCAGGCCTATTAGTTATTGTAAGAACCATTCACTTATTAATAGGAAAAAGAGGTTTTTTGGGCAACTTTTAGACGAAAAAAAATCACTTTTTTTTCAAATAATGGGTTGTTAACGTCCGGGCCCAATACCTGGGCACATTATATTCGCTCTGAAGGTGGGCCACCACATCGTTCGATTTTTTTTCAGCCGCCTTAAAAGCATCCAGTATGGCTATCCATTCAGCAATTTTCTTCCCGGTTTTTTCAATCACCTGCTCATCGGTAACATTCCAATAATCCTGTTTCATATTAATTATCGTGTTATGGAACTTAAATTTTATTACCCGGACTAAAGTCCTGGTCTGTGAAGATTACATGCCAGGTTAAGGTTTTAAACCTCAACCTGGCATGTAATCTTCATAGCAATGGGTTTAAACCCGTTGCTTAAAATAAAGTAATGATTTTAATGTTCTACGTTATACCAAATGTTATTTATCACACAACAGGTTAATTATATGCTGCCAGGTATTACAACTTAAAATGCTTTTCTTTTTTCGCTCTTTCCTCTTTCACCATTTCTTTAATACCTGAAGGCAACTGTGCATTTTGCCATGCGCGCTCAGGCTCAACGGGCTTACCGGTCAGTTTAAGGGCTTTCAAACCATACAATGCCGGTCCCAGCGAGTGGTCGGCCATGTGGGCTGTGGCAACCGCATGTCCCGCCGCACGTATAATAGCAACCGCAACCGGGTTTGTTGCCTCTTTGGCCGCTGCTACGCACTGCACCGATGCCCTGCGGGCGTCGCCTACGGTCGCCTTGCCTTCGGCCCACGCCCTTCCAACTTTCAGGACGTTGGTAATGCATTCGCCTGTTTCAATGCCCAGTTGTGGCAGTAAATGCTCCACGCAGGCACATGCCCACAGCATCAATTGTATGTGCTGCTCTTTGGTAAGCAGCCCGCCGCGGTGGAGAGCGATGAAGTGAGGGTTGCGCATGGTTGTTGGTTCAATATTAAAAAAATAAATTAGAAGAAAATTTCTAATATGTATTTTTGATAGTAATATGGATACACTTTCTGAAACCTATAAACAATTGCTGGAGGCCCGTCTAAAGGACATCTCACAGAATCCAGAAACGGTAAAGCCCATTGAAGAATTGTTTGAAGTAAATATTTTGTTGCAAATTTCCAATATGGATTTTGGTAATACAATTTTCAAGCACTACAAAAACAGAGGTGGTGTATACAAGATTATAGCTATAGAGGATGGCGAGAGAATACCCGTAAATAGATTTCTAGGTACGGATACAGAGGGTGTTCTTTATATTGGTAAAGCAACAAGCTTTATTAATCGCGTTATTGATCTCAAAAAATCTATAGCGCCTCCACCATATAAGGGAACATCGCATATTTGTGGCCGAAGGTATAAATCAATTCCTAGTATTGCTGCAAAATTTCCTTATGAATTATTATATGTGGAATTTTTTCTAAATTATACTCCAGAGGTAAAAGAACGGGAATTACTAACTGAATATATTAATAGATTTGGTGAAGTCCCGCCTTTAAATGCAATATAGATTACGTCAATGAACTCCCCCACCCAACTTGCCAAACACTTCCGCGATGTGTATTCCGGCGGAAACTGGACCTGCGTTAACCTGCGCGACGTGCTGAAGGATATTACCTGGCAGCAGGCAACTACCAAGGTTCAATCGCTTAATACCATTGCCATATTGCTGGGCCATACCAGTTATTATATTGCTACCATTACTAAGGTATTGCAGGGCGGCCCGCTGGTGGGCAAGGACGAGGAGAGTTTTGTACATCCACCCATACAATCGGAAGAGGAGTGGCGGCAATGGGTAAATACTGTGCTTACGGATGCTGAAAATATGGCGGCATTAATAGAGCAGCTGCCTGAAGAAAAATTGTGGGAGCCGTTTACAGACGAAAAATACGGTAATTATTATCGCCACCTGTTGGGCGTTACTGAGCACATGCATTACCATTTAGGGCAAATGGTGTTGATTAGGAAGCTGGTGCAGGCAGAGAACGGGCAGGTGTAGTTGACGCCTGTTATTCCCGGTTTGTTCGGGGATTTATAACGTAAACACAACAGATTCCCGCCTAAAGCGGGAATGACCGGGCGCTAGGCTACCGACAAGCAATTCTTTGTCATTCCGAGCGGAGCCGAAGAGCGACAAAGAATTGGGGTAGTCGGATAACCGTGTCATTCCCGGCTTCTTCGGGAATCCATTGTAGTTAAGGCAACAGATTCCCGCCTGAAGCGGGAATGACCGGGCGGGCGGGAATGACAGGGGAGGAGTGACGGGGAGGAGTGGCCTTGCCCGCCGTAGCTTCAGCGAAGGAGGGCTTCCTCGCGGCTCGCAACAAAATTAATACCGCCTGTTTTATTGCTTTCATAAATAAAATCTTTCAACGCTTTGCTGGTATATTTAGAGAAATCGCCCACAATGGCCAGCTGCATAGTATAAGTTGAGAATTTCTGAAGTATTTCGCCAGCCAACCCGGTTTTTAAATCAAAAAAATCAGGGGTGATATTTTCTTCGTAAATAATAACCCTACCTGCACCCTGGTAGCCGGCATTGCCAATAATATCCAGCGCATCGCTAAGAGTATTGATTATTATACCGCTGCCGGTAATTTCGGCAACAGGGGTGGAGCTGGCCGGGATAATGGTGATGTTCATAATTTTTATTCTGGTTTAGTAAGGCAAATTACCCACCACAAATATTGTAGTTTTTGCCTTACAACCCAAGCTTAACGCGGGCTCAGTATTAAGGATAATGGCTACAATAGTATGCCCGCTATTTCGTTATAGGTTCGTCAAACTATGAAATAAAATCTAATTTAAGATAAATGCGGGTAATTAAATGGGGACTTATTGTAACAGCACTGGTTATCGTCAATTTGTTGATTTTCGAATATTTACTCAGGGTTAATGGTATATATGAACGGATGGCAAATAACCGTCTTTACAGGGAGCTCAAAAACGCTGACCACATCTTTGATTTCAGCCCGGACATGAAGGAAGGCCTGCTTAAACTGGGGCTGGAAGAGAAGTTTAATCTGGACTATCACGGAAAAAGCAAAAGAATACCGTATTCTGCAGTTGAAGCGTATAACCCATACCCTCCGATTTTACACCTGTTTGATACGGGTTATGTGATTTATAACAAAGATTTTAAGCTAAAACAAATTACAATTCTCTCAGGAGAATGCGATGCCACACCATCGCCATTGGTAGCTAAGGCAAGAGGTGAACAAACGGGTGGTGGAGACCATTTTGTTACCTATATATTTTACCAGGGCGAAATGAGCGGAAATAGTGTAGACTATGACAGGATTGACTGGTACGCATGGCGGGGCGGGAGTTATGACGGTTTTGAAGAAATATGGATGGTTAAGGCAATAGTTGCCGAGTTGTTAATTTTAATTGGGTGTAGGGTGATAAGGAAAAGAAGAAGGAAGAAAAATATTGTTCAAAACCCGCAAGACTGAATTGATGGAGAAACAACTCCGCCGTCGCTAAAGCTTTGGCGGGCAAAAATGTTTTAAAGCAAATGCCCTTCCTGATCCAGATTTTAAATATTTTTCAAATGCATACGCTTTATATCTGTCAGGAAAAGAACAGCACCAAACCAATTTAACTGGTAAATGAGGCTTGGTGGAATTAACCTTCCCACCGGAGTGCCTTCTAAATCTCTCTTTTATATTGACCGTACAACCGTAATAGTGCTTACCGTTACTCAGTTTCAGAATATATACGTAATACCACATAATGGGTATTTATACCAGGTAAAATGAGAAGGTAAATGCAATTCTTCTGACAGCGTATTTATCCGCCGTAGCCCGCAAATGCCGAAAAGTGGTTGTTGGGGAAATAAAAAGCCCGCCGTCGCTGAAGCTTTGGCGGACGAGGCCCGCGGTTGAAGGTTTCTGTTCAGCGCTTGAAAAATAAACTGCCTGAAGTTTAAAAAATGAAGAATTGAGGAATATGCGGATTTATCCGCCGTAGCCCGCAAGTTGAAATTTAGATTGTTGGGGAAATAAAAAGCCCGCCTTCGTTAA
>DASPJH010000314.1:0-4944 GCA_035628715.1 Bacteroidia bacterium | reverse complement strand
TACCGCTGAATGGCCTGGATATACCCGCAGCCAGCGTAAACATGGCGATGATAAGCCCCTTGTAATCCGCCCCGCCCAAACTGGTGAGGTAATTGGGCAGCTCCGGGATGATCATATTAAAGCTGCCGAAAAACAGGAAGGTGGAAGCCGATAATATCCAGAACTGGCGGTTGAAAAGACGTTGCGGTCGGCTGGGTTCCATAAAGGCTGCAAAGGTGGTGAAAATGCCGCCTATTGACAATTTTTTTGAAGGCTTTATTTTTTACTTTTGAATATGGAATTTGACGATTTCAGAGACATTGATTTTGACCGGCTAAGCCAGCTGCCGCCCGACCTGAAGCCTCTATGGGGCATTATGACCTTGCAGCACATGATTGAGCATCTGGGAGATAACTTCAGGATATCCAACGGTACCCTTCAATCGCAGGTATATACGCCTGCTGAAAAGGTAGAGCAGCTGAAACGCGTCTCTCTCCTAAGCGACCGGGAGTTTCCAAAAGGCATCACGTCGCCGCTGGTGCCGGGTGAGCCCTTGCCCTACAGGACTGCAGGGGTAAAGGAGGCTATTATCAGCCTGGCGGAAGAAATGGTAAGGTTTGAGCAGCATTTTGCCGGCAGAAACGGTCATACGGAGAACCATCCCGTTTTTGGGCCATTAATTTATAATGAATGGATTTTATACCAGAATAAACACTTCAGACACCATTTTAAACAGTTTGGGCTGGTGTAAGCATATATTGCTAATTACCGGTGCACTGGTTTTGCTGGGAAGTTGTTGTTATAAAAAAGATTGTGTGGTGGATGTGCCGGAAGAAATACAGGTGTTTTTTAATCACAACCCTGCAAATGGAGGGTTTACCGGGAAGGAAATTAACGACATGGTTATGGTGCTTAAAGATCCTTCAACCGGCGATACAATAGATTTAATCAGTGTAAGGGAAATTAGCGGAGGTTTTGCCCCTGCAGATACCATACACGGCTTTAATGAAATACAGCTAAATGGCAGAAATAAAACTGCCAAAGGCGCCGATATAGTTATCCGCTCCAGGGACGGCTCGTTTGCCGATACCCTGTTTAATATACACTTTGATTACCACTGGACGGAGTTTACATGCGGTAATTGCCCCTTTACTGATAATACAGAGCAGATACCTTTTATAACTGCCCGCGGGGTAACACACAGGGGAAAGCTGGTAACTGAAAGGGCTTTTCCGGTTATGATTTCTAAAAAATAAATAATTATTTAAAAAAAATCGGAACATAAAAAGCCCTTACTGTGTAATTATTGCCAAATAATAATCACCGATTATTCAGCATAAGCAATAAAATAATAATTTAATCTTTTGTAGAACTGTTCTTCAAATTCCTTTTGAGAAAAGTGTGGCCCCTTATTCAGCCAGTGTTCCAGCAGGGATATCTTATACCCTAATTGCCCGAAGAAGCCGAATAACTGGTCGGGGGTGGTACCGTAAACATCAGAAGCGCCAAGCCCGTATTCAAAAATAATCACAGGCTTCCATTTGGCAATTGTTCCGGTTGCGCCTTCAAGTACCAGCATTTCCGCGCCTTCCACATCAATCTTGATAAGGTCGGCCCGGTGGGATGGGTTTATAATGTTATCCAGTTTGTCGGTTTTCACCTCTATAACCGTATCCTGCTCACCGGGGCGGTCGTAATTCCTTTTTTTGATACCGCTGTACGAGGGATTGGATACAACATAGTTAAACGTGGTAACACCTGTGGTATTACTCAGTGCAATATCTGAAATGGTGCAGGATGTTCCTGAATACTTTTCCTTAAGCTTGTTATAAAGGCCGGGAATGGGCTCAAACCCCATGTGCTTGCCGTTGGGAGCAAACTTAATCATCAGGTCCAGTATCTCGCCTTTATGGCATCCCACATCAATACAATTACTGTCGGGCCGGCATACTTTCCTGATCACCTTTCGTGTCTGCGCGTCGTATTTCTGGTTTCTTGTAATAGCAACGGGTATGTACCGGAATATTGCCTTTAGTAATTGCTTTATCATATAACTACTGCAGATATCGCCTGCAGCACGCAAAAGTATTAATTATCTGCTTTAATAATCTTATTAATGAAAGTATTTTCAGCCGTTATAACTTTTACCATGTACAAGCCATCAGCAAAACTTTCCAGGTTTAAGTTGTGGCTTAAGAACCCATCTACAGTTAATTGAGATGAAGTTACCATACGGCCGCTGTAGTCTGTTACTTCCACGGTTACAGTTTCGCTTCCGGGCAGGTTGATATCCAGCCAGAAATTACCGTTGCCGGGGTTGGGATATACGTTTACCGAAACGCCGGTTGTTTTCTCTTCCTGTGCAGCCAAAGCAAAACCGGTGGTAAAGCTTTCCACGGTGGATGAGCCCCAGTCGGTGCCGAAGTTCTTTATTACCTGCCCGTTGGTTCTGCGGATATATAATTGCCCGTTACCCGCATTGGGATTGGCCCAGAAACCGATGCCGTCTCCACCGGCATCCTTTACCTCAAAGGTATAACAGCCGTTGGGAAGATCAACCGTATCCTGGTACAGCGTGGCGTTTGCCATACCCGATTTGGAGAACAGCGTACTGCCGTTGTGGTCTTTAATGGTATAGCTGTTTTCAGCGGCTACATTATTGGTGCGCAGCCATACAATTATTTTATTGGGGTATACAGGGGTGGAAACAAAATGGGTGTTTTTCCTATTATTATACGGCACCTCATCCGCCTGGCCGTTTACTTTGATAATTTCCATTTCAAATTCCGACGTGGGACTGGAGATTGTGAAATTAATATTGGTACCCATTTTAATTTCGGCAGACTGGTGAGGCGCTAAATTACCGTTCCATGTATATGTGTTGCGGGTGCCGCTTTTAAGCCCAAAGCTGAATTCAATGGTTTTAACGGTATCGCCGCCGTTATTGCGCACTTTTACCTGCGGGTAATCGCAAACCGGGTTAAACCGGGCATAGCGCAGGGCATTGTTGGGCGCCATTACCTCCTCTATAGAAGCATCAGTGGTATAATTGTTGATTTTATACAAAAATAAAACTCCTGAAATAATATACGATGAATTGCTGTTGCCCTGGTTGGTGTAGGGTTCCATGTCCAAATCAATGGTAGCGTCAGAACCGGCGGTTAAATACTGGGTTACATCGTAATCATACGGCCAAACCTCTGCACCGGGACACCAGTTGCTGCGGTTATACACCCAGGTTCCTCCCTGCGGGTAAACAGGATTCTCGCCGCAGTTATCGCGCCATATCATTTTGCTGAAACGGCTTTGCCCATTAATTTTCAAAAAATGGTATTTCTGGCAAAACTCCGAGCAGCCATCCGAGCCGCCAAAGCCGTGACCGGTTTGTATAATACGTACCATTGCCTGCTGCATCTGGGCATCCACGGCAACGGTTTTAGACGTAAGGAAATTCTCAATGGTATTGTTGTCGTCTCCGTATGAATGGGCGCCGTTATAAAGAGGAATTATTTTATAGCATTCCCGCGCTGGAGTACCCTCAATAAATTCAAAATCAAGGGTAATGGTAAAACCGTCCTGGTAACCGCTGTAGTGGGCACGTATATCCACGCTGTCGCGCAGCAGCATAGCGTAGTCGGTAACATCAAACGTGTAGGTATATTGCCAGCTGGCGGCTACGTTGCCATTATAGGGAGTAATTACCCTGCCCAGCTCGTAATTGTCAATAATTTCAAATACCTCAAAATAATTATAATTTTTACGGTACAAAACTGCATCAAACCCAATTAATGCAGAGTCAGTTTTTGTGCCTGAAGTATCGTACACCGGGCGGTAGTAATTTCCCCGCCAGCCGTTGATGCTGGAAGTGATAACCAGCGGTTTTAATGAGTCGCTGTAAATATCAATTACCAACGTATCGTTGGCTGTGCTGTCAATGGCTTTGGTAACCGGATTAAAAAAATAACTATACGTTATTGACGTGCTGTAATACAACGTGTCTTTCACCGCTCCATCCACCCTAAAGCTGGGTGTTTGTTTTTGTGTGCTGTCCATTTTGCCGGTACGGTGGCGCAGCTGCACCTGGGTGGTATAATCCCACTCGCTGCATCCGCCGGTGGGGCAGCCCAGCGTGTATTGCATCAGTATGCGGTTAAAACTTTTGGTTGCATCAGGGAATTTGGCTTTTTTATCAAAGTTGCCATACCAGTTCATGTGCACCTTATCGTGCGAGCGGACTTTTATAGTATCTCCGGGGGCCGCTTTGGCAGCAATAGCAATGCATCCGAATAAAACGGTACTAAATAGAAACTTAAACATAGTGTAGAGGTTTGGAAGAGCAATATTAGGGGTTAGTTTTGGGTTGGGCAAATTGCAACACACTTTGGTTTTACTCACTTCGGTGAGTTTATATGAGGCTTCGCTTGAAGCGATATTAATGACTTGGACACAGGACTTATTACCTAGAGTTTCGTATATTTAAATAAATTTGTTTTACCACACTTATGGAAAACTCTAACGAAAATTCTTTAAATCTGCCTTGGTCTGAAATATTTAGCTTTATGAAGCTTGGCTTAACAAGTTTGGAAATAATTTCACCGGGAGCAAAAACAATCAATGTTAAAGATTTGAAGCTAATTAATGACAATAGCATCGAATGTCACTTTTATACAAAGTATAATAACTCTATTGATATTAAAACTGAAGTTTCTACAATTGTTGGTTTTTTATATGGTTTTACTAAAAATACCATATATAATGGTATTAAAATAAAATATTTTAGCACTAAGGCATATGATACGTTTGATACAGAGGTTATGTATTCAATTTCTCATTTGAATTCAGCAAAGTTAATTTCTGACGGGGATTCAATGGATTGGCTTAAATCTACACTATTTCAGGAAAACACATCTGAATATAGATTAGGTTTAGCAAAAAAAATGATTTATGAAATTGAAAACTCGCTAA
>DASPJH010000313.1:0-9742 GCA_035628715.1 Bacteroidia bacterium | reverse complement strand
CCCACAATTCTTTGTCACCCTTCGAATCCCGCTTTGCGCCTCAGGGTGACAGAGAATTGTTAGCCCGTTCTCCACTTTGTAAACTTTGTAGTATAGCAGATATTAAACGGTGAATACCTGGCACCGGTCAGCCCCCTTGTGTCACCCTGAGGCCCCGACTTGTCGGGGGACTCGAAGGGCGACAAAAGGGGGGCGGGTAATCTTGAAACTATTTTAAACTTATTTTTTCTATGCCCACAATTCTTTGTCACCCTTCGAGTCCCGCTTTGCGCCTCAGGGTGACAAAGAATTGTTAACCTGCTCCCCACCTTGTAAACTTTATAGTATAGCACATATTTTAACGGTGAATACTTGGCACCGGTCAGCCCCTTTTGTCACCCTGAGGCCCCGATTTATCGGGAGGACTCGAAGGGCGGCTCAAGCATACATGCCTGCTTGATTGTCAAGACTATGCCGTTCCTAAGCCTCAGAAAACGAATGTAAATCCGTTTTTTGCAGCCTAGAACTTAGCTTATCAATGTCAATTTCTTCAAAATCACTTTCGAACTTTTGTTTCACATCCACATCTTTTACTTTCAACGCAGATGAAATATATTTAAGTTTACGTTTTGTATTCTCTATAAGATCTACCCAGCGCATAACCCAAATCTCAATATTTTTATCTTGATTTTCCCAATAGAAATAAGGATTATTTTTTTTATCCTTAGATGTTCCTCTTATTTCACTATTAGTTTGAGGTGTAAATTCACTACCAACCAATAAGACTTTATAATATAACTGGTTTGCGAATTCTCCTTTTTGTTCAATGGCATAAGCATAATCTTTAGCCTGTTGTAGTTCCTTTTTACTAATCTTAACTTTAGGAGCTTTTAGTTCCACTATAAGTATTTCTCTTGTTTCTTCATCAAGAATTTTTTCACTATATAAAAATAAGTCAGTTATAGATTTAAGTTTTTTATCGCTAAGGTCATTGATGTTGTCTTTGTCTTTTGAAGGTGAAAAGCTTAACAATTCATCTCTTAGCTTAGTTAGGTTATCTTGTAAGTTTTTATCTGAAAGAAGCTTGGTTGAGTCATTATATTGCTCTCCAAAAACCCACAGCATTTTCTCTAATACTTTATGCAGTTGCTTTCTTTCCAAGATATGTTTTGAAATCTCACCGTAAACTAGTTTTTCAAGAAATTCCAAGTTATGTTGTTTTTCTGCAACTTTTTCAGAAAATTCGATAACATCTTCTAACTCAGCTTTTTCGAGTAGTTCATTAAATTTGGATATGAATTTTTTATCCAATTTTAGTATATTTGATAAAATATTCTTAAAACTTCCTCCAGCGATGGTTTTATCGATTAACGGGTATATAATTTCTCGAAGATCACTTTTATCAGATAAAATATGATATTTTTCTTCTACTAAATAAGCTAGCTTGTCAAAAACTATTACTTTTGAATTAGAAGTTGCTTTGTCAGTTTTATAAGGGTAGAATGTGTCATTTCGCAAAGTTGTTTTAAAATCATCAAATTCTTTATTTTTGCCTCTGAAATAGGTATTCAGTTTATCTTTTATGAAGTTTCTTATATGCTTGCCATTTTCATCTAAATCTCCAAAATCAAAATTTCGAAGCATGTCAGTTGTAAACAAATCTGAATCTATGTAGACAAACCAAGTCCCAATTTTAGGGCTTAACCAGTTAGCGTCATATTCGAAGCTTGCAGCGATTGTATTTATACCAGCATTACTTACAGTTAAAAAAATTTTTATTGAAGGTGTGGTAGACTTAATATTCAAATAATTAAAGTATAAATCATAGTTATCTCCTTTTTTATCAGTATAGGCATATTTAATCTTATCAGGCTGTCCGACAACAAAATCCTGGGGGTCAATATATTTTCCGTTTATATAAAACTTAACGTCTTTATTGAATATTTTAACTGGGTACCTTGTAAAAATAGCATCTGAAATTTTATTTATGAGTAAATTTTCATCAATTTTTTTCTTTTTATCCGATTCTGTTCTAGATGTAGTATACAAGCTGTTAATAGTGACTTGATAATATGTGTCATGCTTACCTTCCAATATTTCCTCTACTGTATTGACAGGTATCTTTGAGATATCTTTTTGTGATTTTAAAATGTCTTCTGTTATTGGGAGTGTGGTTTTCGTATATTTTTTTATTTTCTCATCAAAGCCAACGGTCTCAATTATGGCTTGAGAACCAATCTGAAGTGCCGAAAACCGACCGATACCCTTGCCTCCATTTTTTGCATCGGTGCCTAAATACATTATTTTATAAGAAAAATCGGATTCACTTACTCCATGGCCATCATCCCTAATAATTATTTGCCTTATAAGTGTTTGTGTTAGTTCAGTAGGTTTGGCTTGATCTATAGTTATATAAATGTTCTTTGCTTTTGCCTGCAAAGAATTATTTATCAGTTCGCAAAAGGCAATAAAGGTATTACCATATTGCGCAAATAAATCATTAATTACTCTCGAATGTGTAGCAAATGATCTTTCCATTAACGTCAAATTTAACAATTATTATTCAACAAAAAAAACCGCCTTCCGACGGTTTTTAAAATCATAAATCAAAATTCAACAAGTCAAAAATTAGTTACCTACTATAATTCGGTGCTTCTTTCGTAATCGTAATATCATGCGGGTGGCTTTCGCGTACGCCGGCGCCGGTTATGCGCACAAAGCGGGCGTTTTGCAGTTCTTCTACCGTGGCGGCGCCGCAGTAGCCCATACCGGCCCGCAGTCCGCCTACGTACTGGTATACCACCTCGCGCAGGGTGCCCCTAAAGGGCACAATGCCCACAATACCTTCGGGCACCAGCTTGGCAATTTCTTCTTCCGCATCCTGGAAATAACGGTCTTTGCTGCCCTCTTTCATGGCCTCAATACTGCCCATCCCGCGGTATGATTTTACCTTGCGGCCCTCGTAAATAATCGTTTCACCGGGAGATTCCTCCACCCCGGCAAACAAGCTGCCCGCCATAATGGTGCTGGCGCCTGCTACCAGGGCCTTTACCACATCGCCGCTGTAGCGTATGCCACCGTCGGCAATAATGGGAATGCCCAGGCCTTTAACGGCTTTGGCGGCCTCCATAACGGCGCTTAGCTGCGGCATACCAATACCGGCAATAATACGGGTGGTGCATATAGAGCCGGGGCCCACGCCCACCTTAATACCGTCTACCCCGGCATCGGCAAGGGCTTTGGCGGCAGCACCGGTGGCAATATTGCCCGCAATAACGTCCAGTTTAGGGAATGCCTTTTTAACACGTTTTACTTCCTCAATCACTCCGTGCGAATGGCCGTGGGCAGTATCCACAATCACCACGTCCACACCGGCGTTTACCAGGGCGGTAACCCGCTCCAGCGTATCGGCGGTAATGCCCACCGCGGCGCCCACCAGCAAACGTCCCAAACTATCCTTGCAAGCCTTGGGGTGACTGCTGTGCTTAATAATATCCTTATAGGTGATAAGCCCGGTAAGGGTGCCGTCGTTATCCACCACGGGCAGTTTTTCAATACGGTTGTCCTTCAGTATGCTTTCGGCCTGCTGCAGGGTAGTTCCGGCAGGCACGGTAATAAGGTTTTCGCTGGTCATAACCTCGCGCACCGGTCGGCTGTTATCGCGCTCAAAACGCAAATCGCGGTTGGTTAATATGCCTACCAGCTTGTTTTGCGCATTCACCACCGGTATCCCGCCAATTTTGTGCTCCTTCATCAGGTCCAGCGCCTGGCCTATGGTAGCGTCGTCGTGCAGGGTTACGGGGTCCAGTATCATCCCGCTCTCGCTGCGTTTCACCTTGCGCACCTCGCGTGCCTGGCGCTCAATGCTCATGTTTTTGTGCAAAATGCCAATACCGCCCTCCTGCGCCAGCGCAATGGCCAGGCGGCTTTCGGTTACCGTATCCATAGCGGCGGAAACGATGGGGATATTAAGGCGGATGTTGCGGGTAAGCTGCGAGGATGTGTTTACATCGCGGGGGAGCACTTCTGAGTAGCCGGGAACAACAAGCACGTCGTCAAACGTAAGGGCTTCGCCAAGAAATTTATCGGGGGTGTACATCGCAAATAAGGTTATTTTAGGAGTTTAGAATAAGTGTGTTGAAACGCTTATTTGCGGTGCAAAAGTAGGAAAATAATTTGAAATGCGAAATATCTGGTAGTTTTATGTTTTAGGTGTTAAGTTTTAAGTTGAAGACAGGCAGCCGGTTTGAAGTTTGATGTTTGAAGTTGGGAGTGCTGAAACCTGAAACTTCAAACATCAAACTTGAAACTTTTCCCGAAGTTTGCGCCCATGCAAAACCGTATCACACAACTTTTTGGCATACAATATCCTATTATTCAGGCGGGTATGATTTGGTGCAGCGGGTGGGAGCTGGCCAGCGCCGTGAGCAATGCCGGCGGACTGGGCCTGATTGGCGCGGGCAGTATGTACCCGGATATTTTACGGGTGCAGATACAAAAGTGCAAACAGGCTACCGACAAACCTTTTGGTGTGAATGTGCCGCTGTTATATCCCGATATTGACAAGCATATACAGATTATTATTGAGGAGGGCGTGAAGATTGTGTTTACCAGTGCGGGCAACCCCAAACCCTGGACAGAACACCTGAAAAGCCACGATATTACGGTGGTGCACGTGGTGAGCAATACCAAATTTGCAAAAAAATGTGAGGAAGTGGGCGTGGATGCTATTGTTGCCGAAGGTTTTGAAGCCGGGGGCCACAACGGCCGCGAGGAAACCACCACGATGTGCCTTATCCCCATGGTGCGCGAGGCGGTGAGCATTCCGCTGATTGCTGCGGGGGGCATTGGTACGGGCCGCACAATGGTAGCTGCTATGGCGTTGGGCGCTGATGGCGTTCAGGTGGGCAGCCGGTTTGCCGCCAGCGTGGAGTCTTCGGCGCATGATAATTTTAAGAACGCCATTATTACGGCAGGAGATGGTGGCACACAGCTAACTTTAAAAGAGCTGACCCCCGTGCGCCTGATGAAAAATAAGTTTTTTAACGAGGTACAGGCGGCTTATGAGCGTGGCGCTTCTAAGGAAGAATTAATCCAGTTATTAGGCCGTGCCCGTGCAAAAAAGGGTATGTTTGAGGGTGACCTGGAGGAAGGAGAGCTTGAAATAGGCCAGATTTCAGGATATTTGCACGATATTAAGCCTGCTGCGGATATTGTGAAGGAGATGGTGAAGGAGTTTAACGAGGTGGCGGGAATGATGGGGGCGATGAGGTTATAATTATTTACAGATTTTTTGATTTACTGATTGACAGAAAATAAAATCAGTAAATCTGTCAATTTGTAAATCAGTAAATTTTAAAAAATTGAGTCATACTATACACAACTTCCCAAATGGACTCCGGCTGATACACCAGCAGCATACATCGGGGGTGGCGCATTTCGGGATTTTAATAAATGCGGGTACCCGCGATGAAACGGCTGATATTATGGGCATGGCCCATTTTATCGAGCACATGCTTTTTAAAGGGACGAAAAAGCGCCGCTCGCTGCAAATAATTAACCGGCTGGAGGAAGTGGGCGGCGAATTAAATGCCTATACCACTAAGGATAAAACCTGCGTGTATGCCTCTTTTACTGCGGAATATATTGACCGTGCCGTGGATTTACTAACCGACGTGGTATTTAATTCTGTTTTTCCTGAAAAAGAAATGGAAAAAGAGAAAAAGGTTATTCTGGAAGAAATTGATATGTATGCAGATAACCCCGAGGAAAGCATACACGATGAGTTCCAGGAGCTGCTGTTTAGCGGCCATCCGCTGGGGTATAACATATTAGGAACCCCGCAAACGGTAAGCTCGTTCACACAAAAAGAAATAAATACATTTATCAGCGATAATTATTTACCGGGCAATATTGTTTTTTCGTATGTGGGCCCAACGCCGCTGGATAAGGTAGTTAGGCTGTGCGAAAAATATACCTCAGCAATTAAAGCTAATCCGGGTATAAACGCCCGGAAGAAATTTACTACGGTTTCGAAATTCTCCACCATTAAAAAAGCGGAGCATGCTCAGTGCTACTGCACCCTGGGAAGTTTGGCCTACCACAATACCCACCCGCTTCGCTACCCGATGGGCGTATTAAATAATTTACTGGGCGGACCGGGGTTAAACTCGCGCCTGAATTTAGCGGTGCGTGAAAAATACGGCTATGCCTACCAGATAGACAGCAGTTATTCTGCTTACGAGGATACGGGGTACTTCAGCATTTATTTTGGTACGGATTCCAAATATCTGAATAAAACCCTGAAGGTGGTGGAGAAGGAGCTAAAACGCCTGCGGGAAGAAGAGCTTACAGAAAAAGTCCTTTATAAATATAAAAAGCAGATGGCTGGGCAGCTGGTATTGGGCGAGGAAAATAAATCGGCATTAATGCTGGTATTGGGCAAAAACCTGCTGGATTATAACAAGTGCGAAACACTGGACGAAGTAATACAAAAAATAATGGTGGTTACCCCTGAGCAGGTTTCCAAAGCTGCCAACGAAGTATTTGCAGAGGATAGGATGTGCAGGCTGGTGTATGAGAATGCGGGAGAATAATATTCCTGTTTTTTTATATCACGCTTATTAACAGCCGTTTATAAACCAATAAACGGGATTCCTTTTTTAAAAATCCGCCAAACGCCGTGCTATTCCCAATTGTTTCCGGAATTTGACACGAATTTTGCAAGACCCTCCGGTTAAATGAAATGTATCACAAAGCGCTACTCAGTAAATTGAAAAAATATTTTTTTGCGGGTTGTTTGCTGATTTTATTAGTAAACAACTATTGTTTTGCGCAGGTTACACCTCCCGGCCTGGGCCTGACCAACGCGGTTGCCTGGGCGGCAGTAGGCTTGCGCCAGGACCTGGATACGGTTAAAAAATGGCAGTCTATGACTTACTTTGGTGTGGGGCGAAAGAGCAATCCCGATAATTACGATCCCTTATACAAACCTGCAATTGTTATTTTTAACCAGGAGTTTTACCGGCAGTTATCCACCCGGTGGCAATATTCGCTTGCTGCCAGCTACCGCAGGCAGGATGAATACGACGACAACTATCCGTACGGTTACGAAGACCCGAAAATTAAACAGGAATTCAGGGTTTACGGGCGGTTTTCGCACATTTTTAAAACCGGCCGCCTGAAGCTGGTGCCCACATTCAGGCAGGAATTCAGGAAATTTTATGCCCCCGATTTTACAAATGTATCCGAGAACTTTCAGCTGCGCTCGCGTTTCCGGCTACAGCTCACCGTCAACCTCGATGCCGGTAAAATACACAGGCTGATTGCCGCCTCCGAGCAATTATTCGCTGTTAGTAAAAATAACACCCCGGATGCATGGACGGATTTTAAATACAAAGAAAGCCGGTTTGCCCTGTATTATTCCCTGTCGCTGCATGCCCGGCCATTTGTTATTAATATCGGTTATATGAACAATGTGCTGCCCGGTAAGCCCACGCATTACGGCCACTACATCGGGGTGGATATTACATTTACAAATCCGTTTAAAATAAAACGGAAGAAAAAAGAAAGCGCGGGCGAGAACCTGGAATAGGGGAAAACATACGTTGAGATTAGTTAACAAAATTCCCGTAAACTTGCTCTATGGATTTCCTCGACCCAAAATTAAACGAATACGCTGAAGCTCACACCAAAGCGGAGAGCGATGTGCTGCAACTGCTTAACCGCGAAACGTGGGCCAACGTAATGATGCCCCGCATGCTCAGCGGCCACCTTCAGGGGCGGGTGCTCAGTATGTTCAGCAATATGGTGCGCCCGCGCCGGATACTGGAAATTGGCACCTATACCGGTTATGCAGCTCTTTGCATGGCGGAAGGGCTTACGGATGACGGCATACTGCACACCATTGACATTAACGAGGAACTGGAAACTATGGTGCGCGGTTACATAGCCAAAGCCGGTATGGAAAATAAAATTAAATTCCACATTGGTAATGCTATGGAAATTATTCCCGCATTAAATGAAACCTTTGATTTGGTTTTTATTGATGCCGATAAAGAAAATTACAGTAATTATTACGATCTAATTTTTGATAAGCTGCGTCCGGGTGGAATTATTATTGCGGATAATGTTTTATGGAGTGGTAAAGTAATAGACCCAAAAGAGCTGGAGAAAGATGTGGAAACCCTGGCGTTGCATCATTTTAACCAGAAAGTAACCGCTGATACACGGGTGGAAAACGTGCTGATGCCCATTAGGGATGGCTTGATGGTGATACGGAAAAAATAATTAAATTAAACCTATAAAAACATGAAAAAACTGCTTTTATTTTTTGTGGCCGCTGCCACTCTTGCCAGCTGCAACCTTTCTAAAAAACAGGATGCTGTTAAATACAACGATGCTATTGTGGCGCAAACGGATAAAATAAATATGCGTTTTATTGAAATTACAGATGCCATTACTGTTATTGATATGACTAAGGCTGAGGAACTGCGTAAAACAGCGGTGCAGGATTGCGAAACTGCTACAAAAACAGTAACAGAATTAGGCGCTTTTGATGGGGATGAAACCTTCCAAAAGGCAGCGCTGGTTTATATCAGCGATTTGAAAAGCATGGCCGAGAATGAATTTAAATCGATGTTTGAAAACCTGGGCACTATTGTAAAAATTGCCGGAGAAAACCCTGAAGAGGCTGAAAAACTGCAAAAAGAGCTGGAAGCCACCGGCACAGAGGTAGAAAAGAAAGATAACGCGTCTTCTGAAAAATTTTTAGGCGCACAAAGGGATTTTGCTAAAAAATACGATATTAAATTGCTGGATAATCCCAACCAGCAAAAGATAGACGATGCTAAAACCGAGCTGGAAGCACAGTAATGCCTGAAGCTGCCTCATTATATTTAGTTCCTACGCCGATAGGCAACCTGGGGGATATTACCATCAGGGCGCTGGAAGTGCTTAAATCCGTGGACTGGATACTGGCCGAAGATACCCGCACTTCTAAACCGTTATTAAATCATTATGATATAATAACCAAAACCCAGCCCTACCACCAGCATAATGAGCATAAGGTGGTAGAAACGCTGATACGGAGAATGCAGGAAGGCAAAACCTTTGCATTGATTACTGATGCCGGTTCACCGGGAATTTCAGACCCCGGATTTTTAATTATCCGCGAGTGCCTGAAAAATAATATTAAAATTGAATGCCTTCCCGGGGCTACGGCATTTGTACCGGCGCTGGTAAAATCAGGCTTGCCCACCGACCGTTTTTGTTTTGAGGGATTTATTCCGCAGAAAAAAGGCCGGGAAACGCTGCTAAAATCATTGGCGGACGAAGAGCGAACCATGGTATTTTATGAGTCGCCCTTCCGGTTATTAAAAACGCTGGACGATTTTGTTAAATATTTTGGCCCCGACAGGCTGGCATCCGTTTCGCGGGAGTTGACCAAGATATACGAGGAAACCAAAAACGGCACCCTTGCACAGGTATTAAAATATTTTACCAATAAAATCGTTAAGGGCGAAATAGTAATTGTAGTTTCAGGAAAGACCTATAGCCAGAAAGCACAGCAGCAAAATGAACCCACTGAAAAAACTGACGGATAATTATTTATTCCTGGCGTTGCTGGCAGGTGTGTTACTGTGGTTGTCGTGGCCGCCGTTTCATACCGCGCCATTGCTGTTCATCAGCTTTTTCCCGTTGTTTTTATTGCAGGATAAAATACAGGAGGAAGGCAGGAAAAGAAAGGTTTTCTGGATATACG
>DASPJH010000312.1:0-4534 GCA_035628715.1 Bacteroidia bacterium | reverse complement strand
GAAAAACTTACACCTGATGAAGCCCGTCGGAAAATGGAAGTAGCTATTATCACCAAACAGATCCAAAATCCGCAAAACCCACCTGATCCTTATGATTTAATAGACAGCACATTTTATACTGTAATGACGGAGGACAGTATTACCCGTTTATTTTTACTGAATAGGTGGGAATTGGGGGAGAACTTTACAGCACAAACCCGGCTCTTTGCCATAGCTCCCGCATATCAGCTGCATGATAACGGTATAACATTCCCGCACAGGCATGTGTTTTGGGTAAGATGGGACGATCTAAAAAAACATTTTAGCCCGGAAGAGCTTGATTTTTATCAATACATATTCTTTTACGCGTTAAAAAAGTCGGGTGACAAAACAGGAGCATATACTCCTATGGGAAGCTTGGATTAGGGTAGCTGTCCATTTCATTAGAATTTTGTACACAATCAAACATAACAAGTTTTCTTCGAAACGAATGCAAAGTTTTTGGCGTATTCCGCCAAAACGGAATACTTTTGGCTGTTCTGGAAATATCTGTTTGTTTCCCCAAGTTTAATAACAAAGTGTGGAAACCTCCGTTGGGCAAATTTGTTGCTAAGGAATTCAGAATGTATATTTTCGTGTCAGGTATGGTAAAAAGAGCTGCTGTTTTATTGGGATTATTATGTGGTCTGATGGTAAGCGCCAGCGGGCAGATGTATGAATTTAAAACCAACCGCTGGGTGGATTCGGTATTTAATACCCTTACCCGTGAAGAAAAAATTGCCCAGCTGGTAATGGTAAGCGCATATTCTGCCGGGCCGGAAAAAAACTCAAAAGAAGTATTAAAATTAATTAAGGAAAATAAAGTAGGGGGTGTAATATTTTTTAAAGGCAACCCCGAAGCACAGGCCGGGCTTACCAACATTTTTCAGCAAAAAAGTAAAATACCGCTTTTAGTAGCCATTGATGGTGAATGGGGTGTGGCCATGCGGCTGGACAACGTGGTAAAGTTTTCCCGCCCTATGGGTATTACAGCAGCTAATAACGATGAGCTGGCCTATCGCCTTGGCGAAGAGGTGGCCCGCCAGTGCCAGGCCCTGGGCATCCATATCAATTTCGCCCCGGTTGCCGATATTAATAATAATTTATCTAACCCGGTAATTAACGACCGCTCTTTTGGCGACGACCGCGAAACCGTTACCCGGCTGGCCGGCTTATACATGAAAGGCATGCAGGACAATGGTATTTTAGCCTGCCTCAAGCATTTTCCCGGTCACGGAGACACCAAAACCGACTCGCATTACGGGCTTCCTGTCGTTACGTACAGCCGTGAGCGGCTGGATTCGCTGGAATTATATCCTTTTAAGCAGCTTATGAACCAGGGCGCGGCCAGCCTGATGGTGGCCCACATGCAGATTCCGGCATTTGATACCACCACCAACCTGGCGGTTAGCCTTTCTCCCAATCTGATAAAAAATTATTTAATAGATACCCTGGGGTATAAAGGCCTCATTTTTACCGACGCATTGAATATGCTGGGCGTGGCATCGTATTACAGCCAGTCAGAAATAGCTGTAAAAGCTCTGCAGGCCGGTAATGATATACTCTTATGCCCAACACAGGTACCCCAGTTGATAAAAGCTGTTGCCGCTGCGCTGGACAGTAATTTGATTGACTCCAACAGCTTTAATGCATCTGTAAAAAAAGTGTTGTCCGCCAAGTGCCAGCTGGGACTTACAAAAGCGCCGAAGCTAAGCCTTAAAAACCTTTCACGCAGGCTGAACCCCGTTTCGGCCATGAAACTGCAGGAGGAAATGGCCGAACAGCAAATTACCGTTGTTAAAAATAACAAAAAGTTAATTCCTCTTAAATCGCCCGAAAAATTAAAAATAGCTTCCATTGCCTTAGGGGAGAATTTTAAAACGCCTTTTCAAATAATGCTGGGTAATTATGCACGTATGGATTATTACCAGTACGACCGCAGCGTGGATACGGCACAGTTTTCAGGCGTGCTGGACGGCCTGGAGGATAAAGGATACGATGTGGTAATTGTGAGCATACACAACACCAACCGTAGCCCTGACAGGAATTATGGTATTAGCGATGCGGCCATTAACTTTATTAACCGGCTGAATAAAAAAGAAAAAATGCTGCTGGTAAGCTTTGGCATTCCTTATAACCTGCAATATTTCCCGGGGATGAAAAACCTTGTGGTGGCTTACCAGGACACTGAGTTGAACCAGGAAAAAGCCGCACAGATGATTTTCGGCGTGTACCATAACCAGGCAAAACTACCTGTAGATGTATCTGACGAATACAATAAAACCAGTGGGCTGAAAACGGATAGCGTAAAACAGTTATTAAATTACCGGTACCCTGAATCGCAGGGATATACAGCATTTGATTTTGCAAAACTGGATGTGGTAATTAATAAAGCTATACGTGAAAAAAACATGCCGGGGGCACAACTACTGGTAGCACATAAAGGAAGCGTAATTTACAGCAAATCGTATGGTTACACAACTTATGACAAAAAAACACCAGTTACTAACGATAAGTTATATGATATAGCTTCCATAACTAAAATACTCAGCACCACGCTGGCCGTGATGCGCCTGTATGAAAAGGGCGAAATAGACCTTGACAAACCGGCAAGCAAATACGTAAAGTCGTTGCGTAAAACCAATAAAGAAGATATTACGCTCAGGCAGTTGTTAACCCATACTGCAGGGCTTAAATCGTGGATACCGTTTTATAAAGCGACACTGAGCGATAGTATGCGTGAGTTTAATATCTATTGCTATGATAACGGCAACGGGGCATACTCATGCAAAATTGCTGATAATTTATTTATGCGGGGAGATTATAAGGATTCATTATGGCAGGTTATTTTAGATTCAGAAGTAAGCAAGCCGGGAACTTATGTATACAGTGACTTGAGTTTCCTGATACTTCAAAAAATGGTAGAGGAAATTACCGGCATGCCATTGGATAAATATGTGGATGAACACTTTTATACACCAATGAGCCTGGGTACCATGACCTATAACCCGCTGGATAAATTTGACCGCTCGCGTATTGTGCCTACCGAAGAGGATAAAGAATTCCGCAAGCAGTTAATATGGGGCTATGTGCACGACCCGGCAGCTGCCATGCTGGGTGGCGTAGCCGGTAATGCAGGCTTGTTTTCCAATGCAAACGATGTGGCCGTAATAATGCAAATGCTGCTGAATAACGGCGAATATGGTGGTCACAGGTATTTTAAACAAAAAACGGTGGAATTGTTTACCGCCAAGCAACTGGACCAGTGCCGCCGCGGGCTGGGTTTTGACAAACCCGAACCCGATAAATCAAAAGGCAACCCAACGGCTGATATTGTGCCCTGCTCGGCATTTGGGCACCAGGGTTTTACCGGAACTATTGTTTGGGCCGACCCTGAAAATGAAATTATTTATGTATTCCTCTCCAATCGCGTGCATCCCAGCGCAGAAAATAATTTAATTACTAAAAACAACGTGCGCTCAAGGCTGCACGAGATTATTTATGAGATATTGGTGAGGAAATAATTTCAGATGGTTTTATTTTCACGCAAAGGCGCGAAGGAAGATGTTGTTCCTTTAAGAGTACTATTTTAACGTGAGTCGGGGTAAGCCAACATGCTTCAACCGGGCGTCATTGCGAGCAGGCAACCTTCTAATTAAGCTACCTTGAGATAGTTGAGCGAAGCAATCCCGGGCCAATTGCTGGTGTTGCTAAAGATTGCTTCGCTGTAATTATTGTTATTTGTATAATTACCAGGACGCTCGCTCGCAATGACGCACCTTTGCTCAATTTTTATCCCAAAACTCATATTATTGTAAGACTCCGGGCTTAGTTAACCCCCCTCAAAACTCCACCGAAAACAGCTTATCAAACTGTTTGGTGCGGGCGCTTTCGGGCATATTAGCCATTAAAAAATCCCTTATTACACCCAAAACGGGGTTTTGCCATTGCGCTACCTGCCCAATTCTGCGCGATTGCAGGGTTACAAAACGCGTACGTTCCAACCGGCGGTTTTCAAAGTTTACAAAAGCGGCAGATACATTTGTGTTTTTAGCCAGCTCACCGGCCAGCAACACAGCGTCTTCAATGGCCTGGCAGGCGCCCTGTCCCATATTGGGAGTAGTGGCGTGGGCGGCATCACCAATCAGCAATATATTTCCAAAAGCAAACCGTTTAAGGGGCGGCAGGTCGGCTATTTCACCGTAAATCAGCCGGTCGTTTTGCGTACGCTCCAGCACTTCACCTATAGGGTCACGGTACCCTGCAAAATGTTTGCGTATATCTTCAATGGTATATGCCGGGTAACGGGTATCGTTTTTGGGAGCGTTGGTGCATGCAAACCAGTACAACTGGTTGTTTGCCAGCGGTACCAGACCGAAACGCCCTTTGGGACCATAAGTCTCCGATGATTCATCCTGCATGAGCCCGGTACTGTCTACCACCGCCCGCCAGCAAACATACCCGGCATACCTGGGTTGTATATGAGGCACTAACTGCTGCCTGGTAGCCGACCGGA
>DASPJH010000311.1:0-2976 GCA_035628715.1 Bacteroidia bacterium | reverse complement strand
TTTGCGCAGGAACAAACCCGTACGGGTAACGCGTTCATCGTTTTCCTTTGCCAGTCGGGGGCCGTCTTTCTCGGCATCTGTGCGCATGCTGCGAAATTTAATAATATTAAAAGGCTTACCGTGCCAGCCTATCCGCTCCTGCATATAAAACACCGGGCCTTTTGAGCTCATTTTTACTAAAAGGGCTATTAAAAAATACACCGGCGAAGCCAGCACCAATACAATAATGGAAAATACCACGTCCATGCCGCGCTTCACCCATTGCTGCCAGGCAGGCATTATCTCGTGTTTTATTTCAATAAGCGGAGGGCCTAAAATGTGGTTCACCCGCACCGTTCCCGATATAATATCATACATATCGGGAATGATTTTGATATTTACCTCCTCGCCTTCAAGCTCGTTCATTATATTTTCCAGCAGGTGGTGCTCGCTGGTTTCAATGGCAATAATTACTTCTTTGATATGTTGCTCCTCAATCACCCGCCGTATATCGGCCACGCTTCCCAAATCAGGCAGCCTGCCCACCAGCATATTATCACTGTCTTTTTCGGTTTTAATAAATCCTTTGAAAATAAAACCCTCTGAGCGTTTGCGGCCTTCCATTTCGGTATATAAGTCCAGCGCCCGTTTATTGCTGCCAATTACAAGGGTATTAAAACCGATAATCCGGTTTTGGATTTTACGCTTGGTGCGGGTAGTTAGAATGTAACGGGGTATGGCCGTGAGAAAAAACTGCAGGCCAAACAGCACCAGGAAGGTTTTATAATAATCGGTGTATTCTTTTACGTAATCATCCAGCAAAAGGATAAAAAACAACAACACCACCCCGAACAGGCTGGTATTAAAACCGTTTACCAGGTCGCGGAGACGTGAGCGGACAACCACCTCGCGGTAGTTGCCGGTAATAAAATATATAAGTAACCAATACAACGGTACTGCTAATAGACCGCGATACAGGGTATCATCGTTTATCTCGAAGGGAATATTATAGCCAAAAATTGACGGCTCGATGAATTTTTTACGGTAGGCAAAGAATAACAACCATGTGGCAGCCGAGGCTACAAAATCAAAAAATATATATTTAAAGCGCAGGGCGGCTTTATTCACGGTAAAGAAGTTTAAAATTATCGAGGAAAATTTCACCCGGTATAGAAGGATCTTCGTTCAGTGCACCAATAAATATGCGGTACTTGGCTCCGGCAGGTGCAAATATCAGTTCATCGTTCAGGTACACATAACCCTTGCGCCACTCGCCGCTGGTTTCAAACGGCGTAACAGACGGCAGCGATGTTATTTGCGTAGGGCCTCTTTCAACAAGGCCAACCGTAAAGGGTATATTGCATTTATAATGAAACTCCAGGTAAAGGTCGCGGCCATCAGTAGGAAAGGTAAATTCATCCTGGGTTTCCAGTTTAATAAACGGATTGCTGATGCCCCCCAAATCAATATAGCCGTAAAAGGTTGAATCTACACCCGGTCCGCGGGATTTAGTAACCAGCAGGGTATCTACATTGCCCTGGGTGCGATTTAATGAAGAAGTGCCCAGGTTAAAATCTTCCAGCCATAAAAACTTAACATTGGATTCATAAGCAAACACAGGCGAAACAGTGTCTGTTAGCTTTTCTACCAGTGTCACATCCTCCTCGTAGCCGGCCACCATAGTATAATTATGCACCCCCGAGCGGGCCAGCCTTTTAATAAACGGGCGCACCTGCACCTTAAAATTACCTTTTTTAAGAATGGGGAATGTTACCGGCACTTCATAAATGCCTTCCAGGTTATCGTTTATGTAAACGCCCACATAGCTGATATTATGAAGACTGGTTCCCTGCCCGGCAACCGCATTAAAAGCAGGCTGCTTTATATGCAGGTAAGCAGGTATTTCAATATCCTTTTTGCAGGAGTTGAGGATAATAGCCGATACAGCAACAAAAAATACAACGCTTTTACGCATGGCGCACAAATTTAGGTTATTTACTAAACAGACAACGAAAAAACAGGCCTTGTGTATTAAACACGCATCATATTTATTTTTTCGATTATCTCGTAGGCTACCATCATGGCGTTATAGCCGTCTTCAATGGGTACGGCAGTAGGGGTATTACTTGCAATGGACTGTCCAAAAAGTTCCAGTTCGCGCTTAATGGAGTTTACGGGTTCTACTTCGGGCGATTCAAAATGGATGATCTTTTTGCCTTTATCCTTGCCCAGGTCCAGCAGTATAGAAAACGGGTTTTCCTGCCCGTGAGCTTCTTCCAGCCTGAATACTTCCATCTTCTTCTTTAAGAAGTCAACGGTGATGTAAGCATCACGCTGAAAAAGGCGTGTTTTGCGCATATTTTTCAGCGATATGCGGCTGGCGGTAATATTGGCCACGCACCCGTTGTCAAACTCAATACGGGCGTTGGCAATATCAGGGGTATCGCTTACTACGGCCACACCGCTGGCGCTTATTTTCTTTACGTTTGATTTTACTACTGAAAGGGTAATATCAATATCGTGTATCATTAAATCCAGCACCACGCTTACATCCGTACCCCGGGGGTTAAACTCAGCCAGGCGGTGTGTTTCAATAAACATGGGTTTCATGTCGTATTGCTGGGCAGCTAAAAAAGCCGGGTTAAAGCGTTCCACGTGGCCTACCTGCACTTTAATGCCTGCCTCGCGTGAAAGAGCCAGGAGGTCTTTTGCCTCCTGCATATTGTTGGCCAGGGGCTTTTCAATAAATACGTGTTTACCCATTTTCATGGCGCGGGTGGCGCTTTCATAATGGTTAAAAGTGGGGGTAACTATATCCACGGCATCTACATCGGTCAGTAAATCGTCAAAAGACTGGTACCGTTTTATACCGTATTCGGCAGTCACTTTAGCTGCGTTCTCATCGTCGCTGTCAACAAAACCAACTAGCTGAAAATCTGTTATTTCTTTTAACAGGCGGATGTGGATTTTTCCAAGGTGCCCCGCCCCGATTACACC
>DASPJH010000310.1:0-5782 GCA_035628715.1 Bacteroidia bacterium | reverse complement strand
TAAATCCCCCTCTTGTATATCCGTGCCTAAAAAGCTCTTGATAAACATCCGGTAGGGGGCATTGATAGTTTGTACTCTGAATTCGGTATCCACCGACCATATAAAATCGGGTGTATTATTTATCAGCGCATTAAGATTGGTTTGTGTACGTTTCACCTCCTCTTGCATTTTATGTGTTTCAGTGGTGTCAGAAACATAGATGGCCACCCCTTCAGGGTTAGGATATATACTGAAATGGAACCATCTGCCACCAGCGAAGAATTGCTCTTCAAAGCTTACCGAATTGCCACCCAGCGCCTCATGTATTTTTTCAAAAAACAGGGTTTTAGTTAATTGCGGATATACCTCAAAAATATTCTTGCCCAAATATTCATCTTTCTCAATTCCTGTAATAACCTTGGATACCTTATTCATAAAAGTAAACCGCAGTTCTTTATCCAAGGTAACAAACCCATCGGTTATATTATTTAAAACATCCTCCAGCCGTTCTTGGTATTTAATTAAACTTTTATTAAGTATAATATTTTTTTCTTCAGCAAGTTTTTTATCGGTCACATCCAATGCCATTATGAGCCTGGCCTTGTGCTTATCGAAAATGGTGGAGTTGGAAAAAATATTTACATAAAATAACTCACCGTTTTTTTTCTTATGCCTGAAAATTCCACTGTTTATGTAACCCGCCTGCACTTTTTTAATATGTTCCTTCAATACCGGTATATCTTCCGGGAGCCGAAGGTCTTCTAATGTCAGGGTAAGAAACTCATCTTTTTCATACCCGTATATTTCTATAGCTGCTTTATTGGCCGCCAGTATTTTGAAAGTTGCCACATCGTATACCCACATTGGGTTGGGGTTGTCTTCAAAAAGAGTACGGTATTGTTTCTCAAGTCCGGATGTTGTACGTATAGCCTGATTAGTAAAAAAGTAGAGAGCCAGGCCGGTAATTAGTATATACAGCAGTCCTTTAACAGTATTATAAATGAACACCTGTTCTGAGGAGAACTCTCTTTTCCCCATCAGAAACTCAAGAATGGTGTCCCCAACCAAAACCCAGGTGCAGCCAATGATAATATATGCAATAGTGATCTTTAATGCCATTAATATTGTATTACGCCCCTCACCTCTATTCTAAAGTATTCTGTTACAAAGTTAAAAAGTAATTTAAAATAAAAAAAAGAAACCGCCCGTAATATCGGGCGGCTCAATATTTAATAACAAATTGTGCTAAAGAGTTATTTTTTTATTTCGAAGGTATTCATGAAAGCGGTAGTAAAATTACCCTCACGGAAATCTTTATCCTTCATAATCTGAAGTTGCAGGGGTATGGTAGTTTCAATGCCTTCAATCACAAACTCGCTTAGGGCGCGCTCCATTTTCACAATGGTTTCTTCCCTTGTTTGCGCCGAAACGATGAGCTTAGCGATCATACTATCGTAGTTAGGAGGAATTACATAGCCGGCATAAATATGACTGTCTACCCTTACGCCGTGCCCTCCGGGCTTGTGCAGATGCAGTATTTTACCTGGCGAAGGGCGGAAATTGTTATAAGGGTCTTCAGCATTTATACGGCATTCCATAGCATGTTTCTGCGGGTAGTAGCTTTTACCGCTGATGGGTACTCCGGCCGCTATCAGTATTTGCTCTTTAATAAGGTCGTAGTTGATTACTTCTTCCGTTACCGGATGTTCCACCTGGATGCGGGTATTCATCTCCATAAAATAGAAATTCCTGTGTTTATCCACCAGGAATTCTATAGTGCCTACACCTTCATAATTAATAGAAGCGGCGGCGGCAATAGCAGCTTCACCCATTTTTTCGCGCAGCTCAGGAGTTACAAAGGGGGATGGCGATTCTTCAATCAGCTTCTGGTGGCGGCGCTGCACTGAGCAATCGCGCTCGCTCAGGTGGCATACCTTGCCGTATTGATCACCCGCTACCTGTATTTCAATGTGGCGGGGCTCTTCAATATATTTTTCCAGGTAAACGCCATCATTACCAAAGGCTGCACCTGCTTCCTGGCGGGCACTGTTCCAGGCGTTTTCAAATTCTTCATCGCTCCAGATGATGCGCATACCCCGGCCACCGCCACCAGCGGTAGCTTTCAGTATCACCGGGTAGCCAATTTCTTTAGCTACTTTCACACCCTCTTTAAAATCTTTCAGCAACCCTTCGCTGCCGGGTATGGTAGGTACGCCGGCCTTTTTCATTGTATCTTTTGCGTTGGATTTATCGCCCATGGCATTGATCATTTCAGGCGACGCCCCAATGAATTTAATACCGTGATCGCGGCAAATGCTGGAAAACTTAGCGTTTTCAGAAAGAAAACCGTATCCCGGGTGGATAGCATCTGCGTTGGTAATCTCAGCAGCCGCTATAATATTAGGCATGCTAAGATAGCTTTGCGGGCTGGGGGCAGGGCCTATACACACGGCCTCATCGGCAAAACGAACGTGCAGGCTTTCCCTGTCGGCAGTGGAATATACAGCCACCGTTTTTATGCCCATTTCTTTACAGGTGCGAATAATACGAAGGGCTATCTCGCCGCGGTTGGCTATTAATATTTTTTTAAACATTATACAATGTGCTAATATTCCAATATGCTAATGTGCTAATGCATCTGCATTGGCACATTAGCATATTGAGTAATTGTCAAATTAAATTGGTTCAACCAGGAACAGCGGCTGATCGTATTCAACGGGCTGGGCGTTTTCTACCAGCACCTTTACTATGCGGCCCGAAATTTCAGATTCAATTTCGTTAAATAATTTCATAGCCTCAACAATACATACCACCTGGCCGGCTTTAACTTCATCGCCAACGTTTACAAACGCAGGTTTATCCGGCGATGATGAACGGTAGAAGGTACCAATCATCGGCGAAGTAATGGTTTTTACATTATCGGTTTTAGGAGCTGGCTCAGAAGCGGCTGCTTCCGGAGCTTTGGCAACCGGCTGCTGTGCCGCCGGCTGAAGCGCCGGTGCGGCGGGAACGCTGGCGTGAATTACCTGCGGCTGCGCCATTGGTGCCTGTATTACTGTTGGGGGTGCTTTTTTAATTGAAAGCTTAAAGTCTTTTTTCTCAATTTCCACTTCGTCTACACCTGAATCTGAAACAAACTTGATCAGGGACTGTATCTCTTTTAATTCCATACACAAATAATTAGGCTGCGCCTTTTAAAACGCAAGGTCAAAAATGAAAAAGATTTATGATTAAAACAAGCAAAGAAAATCAGCCGTTGTAGGCCCATTTTATATACATGGAACCCCATGTGAAACCGCCGCCAAAAGTGCTTAAAATAATATTATCGCCTTTTTTCAGCTTTTTCTCATAATCCCATAATAACAGGGGCAGGGTTCCGTTGGTAGTATTTCCGTAGCGTTCAATATTCACCATCACTTTTTCGCGGGGCAGGTTTATGCGTTCAGCAGTGGCGTCAATAATGCGCAGATTGGCTTGGTGGGGTACCAGCCACGCAATTTCGTCGGGTTGCAGGTTATTGCGTTCAATTATGCGGTGGGTTACTTCTGCCATATTGGTAACGGCAAACTTAAATACCACTTTACCATCCTGGTATACGTAGTGCTCCCGGGCATCTATACTTTCGTGGGTGGGAGGCTTTAGTGAGCCGCCTGCCTTTTGGTGAAGATAAGCCCTGCCAGCACCGTCGGAGTGTAGCACCGAATCAATAACACCGTAGCCGTCGTAACTGGGTTCCAGCAATACGGCGCCTAATCCGTCGCCAAAAATAATGCAGGTATTGCGGTCGGTATAATCAATAATGGACGACATTTTATCGCCGCCCACTACCAAAACTTTTTTATACTTACCGCTCTCTACCATCTTACTGCCTACTTCCATCCCGTATAAGAAACCGGAACAGGCAGCGCCCAAATCAAACCCCCAAGCATTTTTAGCGCCTATTTTAGCGCAAATAATATTGGCAGTTGCAGGAAAAATAAGATCGCCGGTAATGGTGCAGCAAACCACCATATCAATTTCGTCAGCACCAATACCGCGTTTTTCTAGCAATGTTTTTATGGCTTCCACGCCCATATCAGAGGTGGCTTTACCAGACTCTTTTAAGATATGGCGCTCTGTTATACCTGTGCGGGTGCGTATCCACTCATCAGAGGTATCCACCATTTTTTCAAGGTCGAAATTGGTTAGTAAATCGGGGGGCACATAGCCGCCTACTGCTGTAATGGCTGCTGTAATTTTTTCCATTGAATTTTTTTTAAACGGACAGGGAGAAAGAATTGCGGATTTTTTCTGCCAGTTTAGTTTCAGCCACATCACGCCCCAGCTTAATCATATTAAGGAAAGCTTTTTCACGCGAGATACCGTGACCTATAATAACCGGGGCGTTAACACCAAGAATGGCGGTGCCACCGTAGTTTTCATAATCAAACCTGTTAAGAAACTCATCCTGCACACCGCGTTTCATCAGCAGGTAGTACATGGATTCGCAGGCTTTAAGAACAATATTACCAGTAAAACCATCGCACACTACCACGTCTGAGTGATCGCGGAACAAATCGCGGCCTTCGGCATTACCAATAAAGTTGTACAGTTTATTGCCCTCCATCAGCTGGTAAGCAGCCTGGGTAACCAGGTTGCCTTTTTCTTTTTCTTCGCCAATGTTGAGCAGGGATACACGCGGGCTTTCAATTTTGTATACATGCTTGGCATATAATGAACCTAACAAACCAAACTGGAACAACATATCAGGCTTGCAGTCGGCGTTGGCTCCAATATCCAGCATATAGCCCAGCCCGCCGCTTATTTTTGGCAGGATGGTACCCATAGCCGGGCGGATAACTCCTTCCACAGCTTTTACCGTATACATAGCGCCCACCATCATGGCACCGGTATTACCGGCGCTGGCAAAAGCGTCTATCTGGCCTGCCTTCAGCAGTCCAAAACCTACGGCAATACTTGAATCCCGTTTCTGAGAAATGGCCTTTGTAGGAGACTCCGACATCTCCACCACTTCTGATGCGTGTACAAAGTGAAATTTATTTACATCGGCCCCTACCTGGCTAAAAAGTGGCGCTGCAATATCCTTATTGCCTATCAGCACCAGTTCTATGTCAGGCAGTTCATCAAGGGCTTTCTTACATCCTTTGATGGCCTCAAGGGGGGCAAAGTCGCCGCCCATAATATCAATCCCAATACGCATTTCCGGCGTTAAACAGGTTATTATTCGTCGTTTTTACCCTTCATTACCTTCACACCTTTGTACATGCCGGTTTCAAGGTTAACACGGTGGTACAGTGAGGATTCTCCGGTAGAGGAGTCAACAAAAATAGGCCTGCTGTCCAGTTTATGGTGGGTTCTTCTCTTGTCCCTGCGGGTCTTCGAAATTTTACGCTTAGGATGTGCCATTGTATCGAGCTATTATATATTAATATTCAGTTAAAGTAAATCTTTCAATTTGTTCCAGCGCGGGTCTTCACCCTCAGCTTCTTTATTTTTACCCTCCAGTCTCGCGGTCACCGTTGCATCACACCCCCCCGGAACATTTGCATCCTCGCAGGTTTTGCGAAGCGGCAGAGACAGATATATAGCATCGTATATATGCTGTGCTGCATCAAACACTCCCTCTGAAACGGGCACATGCACAATCTCATCCTCGTCCTCTTTGGGCTCCTCCACCAACTTCACCACCAGGTCCATCCTTGCATCCACCGGAAAGTCTATCAGGTTCAGGCAACGGTCGCATTCCTGCTTCACCGTCCCTTTGGCTGTAACAACAGTGGCAAAGGTATTGGCTGTTTTTTCC
>DASPJH010000309.1:0-9120 GCA_035628715.1 Bacteroidia bacterium | reverse complement strand
AAGTGTCACCGCATCACGTAATTACCGGATTTACGTAAGCGACAGCAACCGGTGCGCCGGGTATGAGTCCGCAATAATTACGATGTATGATTTACCGGTAACTACGCTTACCGTTACCACTGTAGCCTGTAAAAATGATACGGTTTACCTGGACGGGAACACGATCAGCGGCAAGGCACCTTTTCACTATGCATGGTCGGGTATAGATACGGCAATGAACATTCCGGTTAAAATGGATGCTACGCGGGTATTCAACTTAAGGGTTATTGATGACAATAACTGCAGGTATTTTGACTCGGTAAAGGTAACGGTATACCCTATTGATTTTATCCCCCTGCGGGATACGGTTGTTTGCCCGGGCGGCGCAACAGTGAAGCTGAAGCCCAGCGTTAAGGCCCTTCCACCGGTAAATATACAATGGCTGAACACCGGCACCTACGACGACTCACTGATGGTGACGCCGCATAAGGATTCTATGTTTGTGGCTCAGCTGAGTGATGGGCTGGCCTGCAATATTTTTGATACTGTTGAGATAAAGGTGGATACTATTGTGCTTAGCGCACCGGATGACTATATATGCAAAGGTGATATGTATACGGTGAAACCCCTGATTAATGCACGGTATCCTTATACCATTACCTGGAACGGCGTGCCCGGTACAGATTCACTTACTTTTAAGGCCGACAGTACCACTAAATTCATCATTAACATTGAGGATATTCATAATTGCAAGGCGGTTGATACGGTAACTGTTATTAACTGGCTATCGCCACAGGCATTAGCCGGGTCTGACCGTAATGTATGCCACGATATTTTGCAGCATATAAAAGTATTGCCGGTATTAGGCACGCCGCCCTATAAAATACTATGGAACAACGGGCTGACGGTTGATTCTTTTGCTACCTATTACACTTCTCCCCAAGTACTAACCGTAAAAATAACCGATGCCAATGGCTGCGAGGCTTTTGATACGGTGAATATACAGGTAAAACCGCAATCGCAGGCTACCATAACACCCCTGGCCCCCGTTTGTGAAACCGAGCCTGAAAAACTATTGGTAGCTTTTCCCATGGGTGGCGCCTGGGCAGGCCCCGGGGTGAGCAACAGCCGGTTCAGGCCTTCGGTGGCCGGGCCGGGCAAGCATCCCCTGGTGTACACATTTACAAGCCCGTATGGCTGCCCTGAAAAAGATACGTTGGTTATGATAGTGAAGCAGTTGCCCATTCCCAATTTTTATGCGGATAAAACCACTGCGCTCCCCGGCACTACTATTAACTTCACCAATGTTACCCTGGCGGATACCACATATACCTCAAAATGGGAAATGGGAGAGCCTGCCGCACCGGGCAATACCATTTCCACTAAAGATGCCGCATATACTTATAACAAGTTGGGTAAATATATCGTGCGGCTAACCGTGAACAACGGCTTGTGCGCACCGGTTATTGCCGAAAAAAATAATTATATTTTTATAACCGATAGTATAGTTAGCGTACCCGGAATTAATAATTCACCCTTCAAAATTTACCCCAACCCTGCATCGGATAGGGTATTTATTGAGGGTGCGACGATTGAAAATGTAGAGGTGTTTGACTTGCAGGGGAGGAGACTGAGCTGTTTTATTATACCCCAAGACAATGAGGTGCAGGTTGCTATTTCAGATTTACCGGCAGGGATATATTACCTGAAAATTAAATCCGGAGAAAATAATTATCATGAAAAAGTGATGATAGTTAATTAGTGATAGCTGAGTTTAAGGCCGCAGCTTAAATACAAACCACCCCAGCAGGAATAACAATACCGCAATGCCCAGCGCGCTCGCACCTATGTAAAACTCAGCGCCGGGGCTTTTATCTATTTTAAAGGTTTCGGCGTCATCCAGGTAAGTTCCTTTGCGGTTTTTAAGGCCGTACAGCGTAAGTATTTCGTCGCTCCTGCCCAGTTTTTCGGCATCGTGGCTGGCCAGCGTCACTTCTACGGTATCCCCCTTGTCCAGTTCATTTACCATCCGGTTTTTATAATACGCCTTTGCGTGGCGTTCTTCTATCTTCAGCGGATTATCATATCCCTCCAGGTAAATATAGTCGCTCATGCGGGTGTTTACCATGGTTACTGAAACAGCCTTTACCGGCGCAGTGATATAAGCCGGCCTGGTATCGGCAATTTTAAGATACCGGTTTACATGCGCATACAGGTAATATACGCCTATGCCGGTAAACACCAAACAGCCGAAGTACAGCCTGGTATTCAGGAAAAAACGGAGATGTTTCATATTGCTTTATTAGCTGTTTTAGTGCAAAGTAAATGGCCGGTTTTAAAAACTTTACACTATGCTGGTTGTTTGCTCTTTAAATCTTATTCGCAAAACAATGAAAGCAAAAGTACTAATTATCTGGCTGGCGGGAATGCTGGCTCTTGCGTCGTGCGGAACCCGCTATGGACATGTGCCCAAGGTAAAAGGCAAGCAGCAGCATACCGCTGTGAAGAAACCGGATGAAAAACAAAGAAAGGCCGAAGCTGCTGTTACCGTTGCGCCTAAAAAGGCGGCTATAGCTGTAATGGACGGAAGTGCAGCCGTTAACACTGAGCAGGCTGCTGCACCCACAACAACAACCAAAAAGGTTAAAAGCCGCAAAAACCGCACACAGTTAGCAGATGCCCCTGCACCCGGACAGACTGAAACAGTGTTAAAGCCCGGCACCGTTAAAAAAGTGGAAAGCATTAAAAAGCAGTTGAAACAGGCTGAGGGCGCTGCCACTCACTCATGGCTGTGGTATATTATTGTGGGCGTAATATTTATTCTGCTGGCTGCCATTATTGGCGGACTGGCAGGTTATATTCTTTATGTGGTGGGCGTTATTGCTGTAATATTCGGCTTGCTGGCGCTTATCGGAATCGTTTAAAGGTACCGGTAACACAAAGAAACCAGCAGGTACTCGCCGTCAAAAACGGATACCAGGGAAATACGCCCGTCGGCACCGTACTCATACATACTGAGGTACTGGCCGTCGGGCGTATTTTTTGTTACCTGTATCAGCTCATCCTTTTCCGAATAAGAAAATTCAGTAACCGTTTTTGCTTTTTCTTCCGGTGATGACACGGGCCAGAAAACCTCAGTTTCCAGCACCTTTTTACCGGCGGCATCGTATACCGCTTGGTATTCGTAACCCTTCATATATTCCCCGTCAAGGTATTCCCCTTTTTGCTGGCTCAGGCGCCCCTCTTCATCGTACAGTATCTCAGCAGTATACTCCACAAAATCAAACTCGTTTTTCAGTTTAATATCTACCAGTCTGCCGTTTTTAAAACGCAGCTCGTCCGAAAAAGAAAACGCTTCTGATATAACCAGCCTTTCCTCTTTGTGGTAATAAATAGCAGTTTTAGCGCCTGCCTTTGCCGATGCATTTTCAATGGATGTTATTTTTCCTTTTTTATCGTATTTCAACGTAAGGTCCAGCAGCATCCGGCCTTCCTCATCTGCCCTCTGCTCACTGTAGCCCGTTACCCTGTTTTTATCATCGTACTTATACCTTCTTATAACACTGAACAAAAAATCGTGCTGCTCCACTATCCGGCCCTGGGCGTCATAAGTGGTTACCTCTTCAAGGCTGCGAAGGGAATCTTCAGCGGTTTCAAACGCCAGGTCGCCCAGGTTGCACCCTATTACTACCACTGTTTTTTCTTTCGAGGTTTTAAGCTGCTCCCCTGCTTTGTTTCCGTTGGGGTCAAACATTTTTAAATAATTGCGGGTTTGGGCTTTTGCTGCCAGGCCCACCAGCATTAGTAACAGTATACAGGCGTTTTTCATTGTTTTCAAAAATAGGAATTAGCTTAATGCAAAACTTAAACCCTTATTTTTGGCGGAATGATAGTTAGTTTTATTGTAGCCGCCGGGTTGAATAATGAAATAGGCCGTGATAACGACCTGCCCTGGAAAATGCCCGATGATATGAAATTTTTTAAACAAACTACCATGGGACATTGCGTGCTTATGGGCCGCAGCACCTATGAATCGGGGCCGGGGCCGCTGAAGAACCGCACCAATATTGTTATCACTACAAAAAAAGACTATCACCCTGAAGGGACCGTGGTGTTTAATACCATTGAAGAGGGTATTGAATATGCCCGCAGCCAGGGTGAAACGGAATTATTTATTATTGGGGGAGGCGAAATTTTTAAGCAAACACTTCACCTGGCCGACCGCATTTACCTTACACGCATCTACCACACCTTTGACGCTACTGTATTCTTTCCGGAACTAAGCATGGACGAGTGGAAGCTGGTAAAGGAAGAAAAGCGCCATAAGGACGACCGCCATGCGTATGATTTTACTTTTTTTGTATACGAGCGCAAATAGCTTTCCTACAAGGCATTTATTCCACCACCTTTTTTAATCCTGCAATCACCGTATCCCAATGCTGCCAGGCCTTGCTGCGTGTGTCGCCGTTTTTTAAGTTATTCGGCTGCACCAGTGTTAGCAGTGTTTTGCCTTTGCCTTCCTCCAGCAGGTAAGAGTGCCGTGAGTAATTTTCCGGGCGGTCTTCCTTACCCGTCCGGCTGCTCCAAAAGTTTATTGTCAGTTCCTGCAGCGGTATCAGCTTTAAAATAACCGCCCTGTCCTCGTATGGTTTTCCTTCCCATGTTCCACGGTAAATAATAGTACTGCCCTCTTTCCAGTCGGAAACAGCTTCGGTATTAAAAAAATACTGCTTAATTAACCGGGGATTGGTAAGCGCTTCCCACACCCTGGCTTTAGGCGCATTAATAGTATACGATTTCTTTAACTGTCCCTGCATATCAATTGATTTTTATAAAACGGATATGCGGCAGAATATGTTTAGTTTTTCAGCAAGGATTTTACCGTATCATCATTTGGGCAGTAAATAACAGCCCGTTGGGTTTATTAAAGTTATCCCCCTGCACTGGAAAATTATAGCCCGCAAAAAAAGTATACTGCTTAATGCCCCAGCCCAGCTTAAAGCCCGACCGGAAATTGGTACTGCGTGTTCCTGCCAGGTAGCCAAAGCTTACCTCGTAGCAAAACGAGCCAAAATAAATTTGGGTGGCCAGGCCCGGGCCTATAAAAATATCATCGGCAGTAAATGCAGTTTCCAGGTTGATCAGCTGCCGCATCAGCCCGGTTACCTTACGGTAAATCCGCAAATGGCCGCCGGTTGTATCTATCCTGTCCTGCGAAAACGCTATGGTGCGTGCGTAGCCTATGCGGGTTTCCAAGTGGGTAAACATTCCCGCAGACACGGCCAGCCCTCCAAACGAGCGCTTTTGCTGCGCCCTTGCCTGGTTTGCAAACAAACATGCAGTGATAGTAAAAATGAAAAGTGCAGAGATTTTCATTGGAATAGTAAACGGGTAAAAAAGGCTGATTGTTGTACGAGGTTTTGTCTGAACCGTGATCACCCTGATTAAATAAGGATTATCTGATATTAGGAATATTATTGTTTGGTTTATACCTTTATCCGAATGTTGTTCGAAGAAATTACCCATAAAGTAATTGGTTGCCGCATGTCTGTACATTCTGAATTGGCCAGCGTTTTCCAAGAGCTTATTTATCAGCAGGCGTTAGCTATTGAGCTTGAAAAAGCAGTATTCCATTCGAAAGAGCGAAGGAAATGATCATTCATTATAAGGGCATAGATATTGGCACCAGGCGGGTTGATTTTTTTATGGACTGCAATATTATGCTAGAGTTAAAAGCCATTGCAAACCTCGAAGAAATTCATTTTGTACAGCCGCTTAATTATCTTGAAGTTTATTCCCTGCCAATAGGATTACTTATTAATTTTGGCGCAAAGAGTTTAGAATTTAAAAGGATTTACAACAATAAACACCCATTGAATAAAAAATCCTTCAACCCTTCACTCTCCTAAAAATCAAGGTTCAAACACAAATGGCCCAAAAAAAACCTATAACCCAAACAACCACAGCTGAAAAGCCAGTAGCCGGTAAAACTGCGGCTGCCGCAGGAATTTTTGAACTGAAAAATTCACACCTCTGGATATTGACCGCCGCGGCCTTTGCGGGGTTTTATTATTACTCCACCAAATCTACCGGGTATTACCAGGACGATGAAATAGCCCACTTTATGGGCATGATGGGCTTTTGGGACGACCCTAAAAGCATTATGGGCAACTGGAGCAAACCGGGTTATAAGCTGCTGTATGTGCTGCCGGCAAAACTGGGTTACCATTTTGTGCTTATACTTAATTGTATAGTAAGCGCCCTGGGGTGCTGGCTGGCTGCCAAAACGGCCCAGCACTTTAGCCGCAATGCGGCAGGACTGGCTTTTTTGCTGGCCGCCCTGCAGCCGGTGTGGATTGAAATGTCGTTTCGCAACTATGCCGATATTCTTTCAGGTGTATTGCTGATAGCCACTATATATCTTGCCTTAAAAGAGAAGTGGCTCCCCGCTTCACTCATTCTCTCCTACAACATACTGGTAAGGCAGGAGTTTTTAATACTGGTGGCCATTTTTGGTATTTACCTGCTGGTAAACCGCAAGTGGATTGCCGCCTTTGCGCTGGGTGTTTTCCCGCTGCTGTACTGTATCTGGACGTTGCAGGCACAAGGCGACTTCCTGTATATGATTAACGAGGCGCGTGCCACGTCAGCGGCCTATGCCAAAGAATATCCCCGCCAGGGTATTGAGCACTACCTGCTGCGTTCGGCCGTAATATTCGGCGCTATGCAAATAGCCCTGCTTTTGGTAGCCTTGTATCAAATAATATCCAGCAGTTTTAACAGGCAATGGTTAAAATCTCCCGACGGTAAAGTGCTGTTTGTGGCCATTCCATTTGTAGTATTCTTCGGCATCCATTGTATATTTAACCTGAAAAGCCCTGAAATTGGCCCTGCAACCGGCGGAAACCTGCGGTATATGACGGCGGTATCACCTTTGGTTGGGGTACTGGCGGCCCTGGCATTGGTTTATTTGAAGCGCCCATCGAAAACAGAGCTATATGTAATGCTGGGCGTATCCGGATTGCTGGTGCTGGCTTACATGTGCTACGAGCACGAATACCTTCATTTTAAAGTAGACCCGAAAAGCGTAGCCGAGGCAAAAACAGCAGAAGAGTATGAAAGCATGAAAGAATACCTGAAAAACTATTACCCGTTTGTGTTTTTTATTGCGGGGGCTTTATTGTTTTTTCTTCCACTAAAAGGCTTGCTGATGCTTTTATATGTCACTGCAGCGGGATTAATTTACGTGAATAAAGAGGTTCATCCGTATAAGCTGTCACCTGAAAACCAAACACTGCAAACGCTGGTACAGCGCATTAATAAGCAACCTGACTTAAAAGACCGTAAGGTGCTGAGCAACCACAGTAACCTTTGGTTTTACTGGCTTACTGAAACTAAGGAAAGAAAAAAAGAATCGGGCAGCCTTGACAGCACCAGCCTGGTAGCTGCGCCAGTAGGTACGCTGGCCATTTGGGAAACGCATTACGGCTACCGCCCCAACCGCACGCCTGGCAGTGTGAAGCCCGAATACTTTGAACAGAACGGATACAGGCTTATAGAGCCAATGATGATGGTATCAAAAGACCAGCGTTTCCAGGTGGCAGTTTTTGAGAAAGTTAAATAACCTGGAGTAGTGGCAAAGGCACTAAACATTTTGGCTTAAATGGTTGTTTATCTTGTAGTTGGTAAACAAATTTTTTGATCCTATGAAAACACTAAGCATTTTTTTTGCGGCACTCATCATGCTCTCAGCAAGTTGCAAGAAGGCCGACGAGCTCACTAAATTCAATATGGAGTTTAATTCGGAAGTCACAGTTCCCCCTAATACGCTGGTTAACCTGCCTATTGACCTGCTTACTCCCGATATGACCACCAACTACGAGGAAACTTTCAGTGCTAATGATACCCGTAAAGATTTGGTGGAAGAAATAACCATTGATAAAATTACTATCACGGCAAAAGCGCCTCAGGGTATTACGCTGGATTTCCTGAAATCCATCACCGTATATATTTCTGCGGATGGAATACCTGAAAAGGAAGTAGCTTCTAAATATGATATACCAGACGGCCTTACCAGCCTGGATTTAGATTATGTAAGCGATAACCTGAAAGACTTTCTTACCAGAGAAACTATTCGCCTGCGGGTAAAAACGGTTACCGATAAAGCTGTAAACCAGGAAATAGACCTGAACGTCTACAACCGCTTTAAGGTAGATGCTAAAGTTTTAGGTGTTTAGAAACCTAAGTCCCTAAAGGTACTTTCGCCAGGTTTCTACCTTAACGCTCCTGCGACTTTAGTTTATGATTGTTTGCCTGGTTGGCCCAACGGTCACCCTGGCACGGGTTAGTACCGTTTTGTCACCCTGAGGCCTTGTTGCAACAAGGAATACTCGAAGGATGCCAAAGTGGTACGGGCAATTCGTTAATACAATAAACCCTTAAACCAGCCTCCAAACAGTAATTGTAAAACCACGCACTAGTGAAATAAAAAAGCAGGACCCATACCTGAATCCTGCTTTTAATATTTTCGACGCTGATTAATAGTTATTCAGCATCATTGGCATCACCAGCATCAGCATGTCTTCGTTCGGCTCATTTTCAAGCGGCAGAAGAACGCCGGCACGGTTGGGCGTGCTCATTTCAAAGCGCACCTTGTCAGTATCCATGCTGTTCAGCATATCCATCAGGTATTTGCTGTTAAAGCCTATCTCCATATCCTGGCCTTCGTACTCGCAGTTCAGGCGCTCGTGGCCTTCGTTGCTCTGGTCAAAATCTTCGGCAGAAATAATCATGTTGCTGCCGGCCAGTTTCAGGCGGATCTGGTGGGTGGTTTTGTTTGACACAATAGATATACGCTTAACCGAATTTAAAAATTCCATGCGGTCAATAACCAGCCTGTTGGGGTTATCTTTTGGTATAACTGCGTTGTAATCGGGGTAGCGTTCGTCAATCAGGCGGCAAACCAGGGTAATATCGCTGAAGCTGAAAAACGCATTAGCGTTGTTAAAATCAACGCGAACGGGTGACTCATCATCACGCAGCGAAGTTTTCAGCAGGTTAGAAGCTTTTTTGGGCAGGATGAATGACTGGTCAACACCGGGAGCCACATCTGTGCATTTGTAGCGCACCAGGCGGTTGGCA
>DASPJH010000308.1:0-6635 GCA_035628715.1 Bacteroidia bacterium | reverse complement strand
CATATCCTCGTAAAAATCGCTGATGTAGGGGTTGTCTTCCACATCCTCGTAATGAGGTTCCCATCCGTAGTGTCTTGCCAACAGGGTAGTTAAGGTTGTTTTTCCCGATCCAATATTACCGGCTATAGCTATATGCATAACCTTCAAATTAAAAGGTAAAATTCCATACCGTACAACAGTATGGATAAATTGTGGATTCTATTTCTGCCGGTTGTGAAAATCCGCTGTCAGTTGGGTATAGGCATCACTCCATGTTTTGTCTTCTTTGTAAATAAAGAGTGTTTCGTTGGTTCCAGTACTTTTTATCCTGCCAAATTCTGCTACCCTCCTGATAATTGGTGAGTTTTCAAAACTGCTGACAAGCACCTGCCGTATGGGGTATAAACCCACAGCCGCGGCGGCATCAAAAATTTTTGCACTTTCAGTTTCAGGAAATACCACACCCATTTTGCCTTCTGCGGCCAACAGCCTCTCGGCATATCGAAATAATTCGGTAAACGTAAGGCTTACCCAGCTTCGGGCTTTATCCCTTCCTGCCGGGGTAGTGGGAGAGGGCTCAAAGTAGGGCGGGTTGCACACTATGTATTCATAATGGATAATGCCCAGGTTGGTGTATTGCTGTAATTGCTCGTTATAAAGAGTAAGACGGTAACCCCAAGGGCTGTTCTCAAAGTTCTGCGTAGCGCGGGCAGCCATAGTATCGTCTGGCTCAATGGCGTCTATAATAGCATCCGGGCATTTTTGCGCCAGCATAAGAGCCAACACGCCGGTACCGGTACCAATATCCAGTATGTTTTGCGCATCGCCAGGCTGTGCCAAAGCGCCCAGCACCATAGCGTCCATGCCTATTTTCATGGCGCACCCCTGCTGGTTAATGCTGAATTGCTTAAAACGGAAGATATCTTTCACAAGCCGCGAAGTTATCCGCACATTTATTATATATCGTTGATTATTTACTATTGGTTATTGTTCGGAATGAATTTCCCGGAGTGATGCGAAATGTTTCCGGTTATGCAATGAATAATACTGGATTTCACACCCCGTACTTTAAATAGTCAATAGTAAATAGGAAACGCTTTCCTATTTTTGTGCTTTTAGAGATTGAAAGAAGTGACAGAAGCAGCAGCTACCTCCGTGTACGATTTGTATGAAGCAGTTATAGGGCTGGAAGTCCATGCCCAGTTGCTTACCCGCAGCAAGGCATTTTGTGCGGACAGCACCGAATACGGCGCTGAGCCCAACTCGCAGGTAAGCGTTATATCGCTGGGACATCCCGGAACCTTGCCCCGCCACAATAAAACAGCCATTGAGTTTGCCATTAAAATGGGACTGGCTTGCGGCGCCGACATTCGCCAGGTGAACCAATACGCCCGTAAAAATTACTTTTATGCCGATTTGCCCAAGGGATACCAGATAACCCAGGATAAAACTCCTATTTGCACCGGTGGCGGCATTAAAATAAAGCTGAAGGATGGAAGTGAAAAGCTTGTCCGCATTACCCGCATACACATGGAAGAAGATGCCGGTAAAAGCATGCACGACCAGGATTTATACGATACCCTGGTGGATTTTAACCGGGCAGGTGTTCCCCTGATTGAGATTGTTACCGAACCGGATATACGCAGCGCCGAAGAGGCTTACCAGTACCTTACTGAAATACGCAAGCTGGTACGCTACCTGGATATTTGCGACGGTAACATGGAGGAAGGCAGTTTGCGTTGCGATGCCAATATTTCCGTGCGTAAAAAAGGCAGCGATAAATTTGGCACCAAGGTGGAAGTGAAAAATATGAACTCCATCTCAAACGTAAAACGGGCGATAGAGCACGAGATTATCCGCCAGATTGATGAACTGGAGGCGGGCCGCACCTTTACTACCGAAACACGCAGCTTTGATGCCGCCAAGGGCACTACCTTCAGCCTGCGGAGTAAAGAGCTGGCGAATGATTACCGGTATTTTCCCGAGCCTGATCTGCCACCGTTAATTGTAGGCCGTGCCTGGATAGAAGAAATTCACCGCCAGATGCCTGCCTTGCCTGCCGAACTGTTTGAAAAATACACCAAAGACCTGGGACTGAACGAATACGATGCCGGGGTATTGACCGATACTAAAGAGATAGCATTATATTTTGAAGAAGTAATAGGGCATACAAAAAATTACAAAGCGGCAGCTAACTGGGTAATGGTGGGTGTAAAATCATACCTCAATGAGAACGCGCTGGATATGGACGCCTTTAAGCTACCCGCTCCCCAACTGGCAGCTTTAATCACGTTGGTGGATGAAGGAAAAGTGAGCCACAGTGCGGCTTCGCAAAAAATTTTCCCGGTATTGGTAAAAGAAATTTCAAAAAGCCCTTTACAAATTGCCGAGGAAATGAATCTATTACAGGAAAGTGACAGCAACTACCTGAACGAAGTGATAAAGGCTGCGGTGGATAAATTTCAGGATAAAGTGGCTGATTACAAAGGTGGTAAGGTATCGTTGCTGGGACTGTTTATGGGGGAGGTAATGAAACAAAGCAAAGGCAAAGCCGACCCAAAAGTGGCAAACCAATTGCTTAAGGATTACCTGGATAGCCTGTAAATTGGATATTCACATAGGATTTGAAATCCTATCCTGTGAATTGCCGCAGGCGTTTTTTGATGGGATTGAAATCCTCCTTCTGGCAGTAATTTCACAACGGCAGGTTTTATATATGCCGGAATAGGGCAGGACTAACCCCCCAGCCCAGGATGATAACGATGGGTTTAGCCATAGGCAAAAAGTAAACAAAAAAAGAAATATCAATTTTAAAAAATGAGAACATATAAACTATTGCTATTACTGCCGCTGGTGGTGTTTAGCTTTTGCAGCTCAAAAAACAGCTCCGGCACTGAAGCTACAGGTAATGACCTGGAGAAAAAGCCGCAGAAGTTTAAGGTGTATGGTAAAATTACCAACCACAACAGTCCTCAACTGATATTAAACGAGCTTGTTTTAGGCGCACAGGGAATGGACCTTACGCCGCTGGATACAGCTACTGTTGATGCAGAAGGCAATTTTGCATTTGAAGGTTTCCTGCGTGAAAAATCGTTTGCAATTATCAACTTTGGCGCTTACCGCAACGTTTTCCTGGTACTTGATACAGCATCTAAAATTAACGTGGATATTGATGCAGGCCCTGTAATTACCTATACCGTAAAAGACGACGCTGAAAACCAGGAAATGCAGATACTGGCAGATATTAACGCGGCTGTTAATAAAGAAATGGCTGCCCTGCAGGAGCAGTTTAATAAAAATCCTACCATGAGCCTGGAAGAGCAAAATAAAATTGCCGAAAAGCAATCGGCACTTTCAGGGCAGGTAGCTGCCCAGTGGCAGGATGCTATTACAAAGTTTAATTACCCTTTTGTGCAGCTGTTTGCTATTGAAGTGCTGAATGTTAATGCGCACAAAACGGTAGAAGAAGGCGTTATCAGTAAAGTTCAGGACAAAGCCTCCAACAGGTGGGTAAGGCACTACCTTAACCGCGCACAGGGCAGGATAAGAACCGCCATTGGCTCACAGGCTCCTGATATAACCCTGAATGACACAGCAGGCAAACCCATAAGCCTAAGCTCGCTGAAAGGCAAATACGTACTTATTGACTTCTGGGCATCATGGTGTGGCCCTTGCCGCGCTGAAAATCCAAATGTGGTAAGGCTTTACCAGCAGTATAAAGACAAAGGTTTTGAGATTTACGGTGTGTCGCTGGACAGGCCCGGCCAGAAACAGGCTTGGATAAACGCCATTCAAAAAGACGGTATACACTGGTACCATGTAAGCGATCTGCAGGGCTGGGGGTCTTCAGCTGCCCAGTTGTATATGGTTAGCTCCATACCGCAAACCGTGCTGCTGGATAAAAACGGGGTTATTATAGCTAAGGGATTGAGAAGTGCAGCGTTGGAGCAAAAGTTGAAAACCCTGTTGAATTAACCCGGCAGTGGGCTTTAGTGTTCGGGTTTGCTGAAATAGTTGATTTTTCCTGCTGTTTCCTTAAATCTGTTAATAATTACTTAAACTATTGGTAACATACAATTTAATACATCAGCCTACCCTTGCAGCAAAACTCATCTATGGAGAAAAATACATATAAGATACTGGTTGTTGATGACGAGCCGGACATCCTGGAATTTATTACATATAACCTGAAACGCGAAGGCTATGAGGTGTATGTTGCTGCAAACGGGCAGGAGGGAATTGAGAAAGCGAAGGAAATAAATCCTGACTTAATAGTGCTGGATGTGATGATGCCGGTGCTGGATGGGATAGAGGCCTGCCGCCGCCTTAGGGAAATGCCCGAATTTAAGTCCACCTTTATTGTGTTTCTTACTGCACGCAGCGAGGAGTATAGTGAAATTGCCGGGTTTAACGTGGGAGCTGACGATTATATAGCCAAACCTATTAAGCCCCGTGTATTGCTAAGCCGTATAAATGCTTTGCTGAGGAGGAAAGATCAGAATACTTCCCCTTCGAAAATACAGCTGAACGACCTGGTTATAGATAAAGACAGCTTTACGGTAACCAAAAACGGAAGCAGGGTGCAGATGGCCAAAAAAGAATTTGAGCTGCTGTTTTTGCTGGCCAGCAAGCCGGGCAAAGTATTTACCCGTGAAAACATACTTGAAAAAGTATGGGGCGACGATGTACTGGTAGTTGACAGGACGATTGACGTACACATCCGTAAAATTCGCGAAAAACTGGGCGATGAGCACATCAGCACCGTAAAAGGTGTTGGGTACAAGTTTGAAATATGATAAGAAACCCCACACCGGGTAAAATCTCGTTATTCACCTCGTTAATACTGGCGCTGCTGGTTTCCTCGGTATTGTATTTATTTACCGGCGAAATCGGCGACCTGTATATCGCCTTTCCTTTACTGTTTGTTATATCTTTTATACTGTTCTATCTGGCTATAGAAATTTTCATCTACCGTAAGATAAAACTTATTTATAAAACCATTCACCGGCTAAAAACCCAGCGTCACCTGAGCGATGCGCTGTTAAAGCCCGTATTGGGGCACAATCCCATTGAGGATGTGAACCAGGAAGTGCTGGACTGGGCGGCCTCTCAGCGCACTGAAATTGAGCAGCTACGAAAGCTGGAGCTATTTCGTAAAGAGTTCCTGGGCAATGTGTCGCACGAATTAAAAACCCCTATCTTCAACATACAGGGATATATCCATACCCTGCTGGATGGCGCCATTGACGACCCGGATGTAAATATCCGCTTCCTTAAAAAAGCTGCTAAAAGCCTTGACCGTTTGAGCGATTTGGTAGAAGACCTTATCAGCATCAGTCAGCTGGAAACCGGCCAGTTGAAAATGGAAATGGAAAAATTTGACATCCACGCCTTGACGTCGGATATTTTTGAATCGCTGGAAATGCGGGCCAGGGAAAAAGGCGTTACACTGATTTTTAAAGAAGGCTGTGATAAACCCTTTTGGGTGTTTGCTGATAAATACCGGATTCGCCAGGTTTTGGTAAACCTGATTGTAAATTCTATTAAATACGGTAGGACAGACGGCAGAGCGCTGGTGAGCTTTTACGATATGGATGAAAACATATTAATAGAAGTGGCCGATAACGGTGAAGGTATTGAAGAGCAACGCCTGACCCGCCTGTTTGAGCGCTTTTACCGGGTGGATAAACACCGCAGCCGTGATGAAGGCGGAAGTGGCCTGGGACTGGCCATTGTAAAACATATTATTGAAGCCCATAGCCAAACCATTAATGTGCGCAGCCGCATTGGCATGGGCACTACTTTTGGCTTTACCCTTCGCAAAGCAAGCGCTGAAAAGGGCACTAATCTTACCTGATAATTCCTAAGCAGGTTATCTTTTATCCCTGTTTTCCTGCTCTCTTGCCTATTTTTGCATAAATGCTACAAAAATCACTGGTATTTATCTTTATACTGACCATAGTATCACAAGTTGCCGCGCAGGATAAACGCAATATCGAAGTAATTAATAAAGCCATCGAGCATAACAAAAATCTTGATTTTGATCTGCTGGCAAAAATGTTTGATACCACGGGCGGTAAGCGGCCGGTAAACCCGTTTATTCTCCACATGGTATGGTCGCAGGCACGGGAGCTGTATGGCGGCTATAAAACATCGGTTACCAAACAGGTATACCAGCGCAAAGGCAATGAATACATATTGCAGGAACTGGAATTTGACAGCGGTTATATAACCATTAAATTTATTTTTAATAACCGGAATAAAATTGCCGGTTATTTTCTGGATGAATTAATTTCGAAAAAAGACCGCCTGCTGGAAGAGAAATACCGGGCACCGGCCTATGCCAATACAAAACAGGTAGATAGCAAACCGGTAACCTTTGGCAATGAGCCTTTTATTATACAGGGCGAGCTTACCCTGCCCAAATTAACTAAAAAAGGAGCTTTATTACCTGCGGTAGTGCTGGTGCACGGCAGCGGCCCGGGAGACAGGGACGAGAAAAACGGTCCCCAGCGTCCGTTTGCTGATATAGCTTATGGGCTAAGCAGCCGGGGAATTGCCGTATTAAGGTACGATAAGCGTACGTTGACTTATGCCGACGATTGCACCGAAGACTCATTATTTACGGTAAATGAAGAAACAGTGGATGATGCCGT
>DASPJH010000307.1:0-3612 GCA_035628715.1 Bacteroidia bacterium | reverse complement strand
TATACGAGAATGAGGAGTTTACCGAAAGTTTTGGCGCCGAGGGTTTTTGCCGCTCCAGAGCCGGGCTTACCCAGGGACGGTGCGTACTTATTATCAATGAAAATTTTGCCGGTGTGGCTGGTGAAATACCCGCGCGTTTTATTACCGACGAGATACTGCCTGAAATCATTATTGCCCATTACAAAGGCGTAAAGGTGGTAAACCGTTTTCTTACCAAGGCTTTAAAGCCGGTTTCAGCAAGTCATAAAATTACCGTTTGAACTATTGGATACCAATGAGTATCTTTGCAAATCCTGAGATTTTTCAAATCTACAGGTTGTAGCACTAATTGGTCCCGTAGCTCAGCTGGATAGAGCAACTGCCTTCTAAGCAGTAGGCCACAGGTTCGAATCCTGTCGGGATCGCTGGTAAAATAAAGCCTTTCGGAAGTTTAAACCGGGAGGCTTTTTTATTTGGGTACAACATGGGTACAACAAATTTTGATTTACAGCAGGCTACCTAAAATTCCTCCCTCCATGAAAAACCCCAGCGGGCTTGTTATTCACCCTTTTATCCTGGGTGGAATAATTATCAAGGTCTTTTTCATCCCCTCTTGATAAGGTAAGCAGCGCGGGAGTTTCGTCTTTTACCTCAGCTATGCTGCCCAGCAATTTTGAAAAATTGTGACACTTTTTTACAATCACATGAATTACTTCCCCTTCAATTTGCACCCTGCCTTCAACCATTAGAAGGTTGGATTGTAATATTTCTTTCCGGTACTGGTGAAATATTTTCTGAAATACTACCAGGTTAGCCACGCCGGTTTCATCTTCTAAGGTAATAAACACAATACCGCTGGCTGTGCCGGGCCGTTGCCGTACTAACACCAGCCCGGCCACTTTTACCCACGCGCCGTCTTTAAGCTTGCTTAATTCTCTATTGGAAGTAATGCGAAGCATCGCCAGCTTTTCCCTGACTAAACCAACGGGGTGTGCTTTTAGCGATAGCGACAGCGATTTATAATCATGTACCACATGCTCGGGTATTGACATTTTAGGCAGCAAAGACTTTTGTTCCTCTTCTGTTTCCTGTTGCTGGCCGGTAAACATGCCAGTTGCCCTGCTTTCCAACGCTGATACTTCCCACAACGCCTGCCGCCTATCAAGTCCAATGGACCTGAAAGCATCTGCATCTGCCAGTCTTTCCAGCACGGCCATTGATACGCCAGCATTCCGTAATTGAGTGATATTGGTGAAAGGTGCCGTCCGGGCGGCTACCAGTATATTTATTTCTTCTTCGCTCAATCCTTTTACTTGGCGGAACCCTAAGCGAAGCGGGCAATACTTGCCACTCTTCGGATTGAGGGTATTATCCCAAACCGAGTAGTTAATATCTACCGGCAGCACTTCCACGCCGTGTTTTTGTGCATCAATAACAATCTGGGCGGGTTGATAAAAACCCATCGGCTGGCTATTGAGCAAGGCTGCGGCAAACACATCTGGGTAATAACATTTAATCCAGGATGAAACGTACACCAACAAAGCAAAGCTTGCTGCATGGCTTTCAGGAAAGCCGTAGCTACCAAAACCCTCAAGCTGTTTAAAAACTCTATTGGCAAATTCTTCTGTATATCCTTTGGCCATCATTCCACCTACCAGTTTCCTGTGCCAGTCACTCACTTTGCCCTTCGCTTTAAAGGTAGCCATACTCCTGCGTAGCCCATCCGCTTCTGCCGGTGTAAAGCCAGCCGCCACAATGGCGATCTCCATAGCCTGTTCCTGGAATAAAGGAACACCCAACGTGCGCCCTAATATTTCTTCCAGTTCTTTTGAGGGATATTCAATCGGCTCAATTCCATTGCGGCGGCGCAAATACGGGTGCACCATATCGCCCTGTATAGGACCGGGCCTTACAATTGCTACTTCGATAACCAAATCATAAAAATTTTGGGGTCGTAAGCGAGGCAGCATAGACATTTGGGCACGGCTTTCAATTTGGAACACACCAATGGTATCTGCATGGCTTATCATTTCGTACACTGCCGGGTCGTCCTGCGGTATATTGGCCAAAGTGAGGTCAAGGCCGTAACGCTCTTTTGCCAAGTCAAACGCTTTTCGTATGCAGGTAAGCATACCCAGTGCCAATACATCCACCTTTAAAAATCCCAAAGCTTCAATATCATCTTTGTTCCATTCAATGCAGGTGCGGTCTTCCATCCGGGCATTGAGTATCGGGCATAAGTCAGACAGTTTTCCCCGTGTCATTACAAATCCACCCGTATGCTGACCCAACTGCCTGGGGAAACCTATGTATTCACTGGTAAGCTTTAACACCTTCATCAGGTGTTTATCATTAGCGTCAAATCCTTCTGAAGTAACCTTATTCCCCTGGAACCAATCATCGGTAAACTCCCACGACGCTTTGGAAAGCCGGTTGACAGTATCCACCGAAAGTCCCATTGCTTTTGCCACATCACGAACCGCACCTTTAAAATGTACCTGGGTGACTGTTGCCACAATGGCGGCTCTGTCGCGACCGTATTTCTGGTAGATGTATTGTATTACTTCTTCCCGCCTTTCGTGCTCAAAGTCCACGTCTATATCCGGTGGCTCATCGCGGGCATCCGACATAAAACGGGCAAACAGCACTTTAAATTTAGAAGGGTTTACCGAGGTAATACCCAGGCAAAAACAAACCACCGAATTGGCTGCCGAACCACGGCCCTGGCAAAGAATCTTCTTTTCTCTTGCAAACCGCACAAAGTCATACACTGTAAGGAAATAGGCCCCGTAGTTCTTACGCTCAATAAAATCCAGTTCAAACTCGATAGTTTCCTTAATTTTTTCAGGGATATTGTCGCCAAAATGTTCCCTTGCTCCCTGCCATGTTAAGTGCACCAATTCTTCCTGCGGCGTTCTGTCTTCACTGGTTATTTCTTCGGGATATACATACTGTAATTCATTTAAGGAGAATTGGCAGGCATCAGCAATTTCCTGTGTGCGTTCTATTGCTTCAGGATATTGCCTGAAAAGGCGCTGCATTTCCTTTATTGGTTTAAGGTATCGTTCTGCGTTTTGATGTAGCTTGAAGCCGGCATTGTAAATAGTGCATTTTTCACGGATGCAGGTAAGCACATCCTGCAATTCCCTGCGCTGCCGGTTATGGTAGTGTACATCATTGGTGGCTACAAGAGGTATGTTTAGCTCTTTTGATAGTTCATCGAGCCGGTACAGGAGTTTCCCATCGTATGATTGATAAGAACGGGCAGCTGCAAGGTAAAGGTTATTTCCTAAACCCTTTTTATACTCCTTCAGGTCAGCAAGAAACTTTGGTGCGAACTCATAATTTTGATTTAAAGAAGCTGGCGGAATAACAATAAACTTTATGCCTTCTGCATACCGGTATACATCTGCTTTGTACAAATGGCATTGGCCCTTTTCAGCCCGGATGTTTCCTTCTGATAACAAACCCGAAAGTCGTCCGTATGCTTCTTTGTTGGTTGGGTATGCCAGCAGGCTGGAACCATCCAGCAAATCAAGGCGGCAGGCAGGTATAATGCGTATATCTTTATTTTTTGCAGCGATATGGGCCCGTACAATTCCGGCCAGTGTGTTACGGTCGGTAATGGCTATT
>DASPJH010000306.1:0-2658 GCA_035628715.1 Bacteroidia bacterium | reverse complement strand
GGCCACGCGGCAGTTATACATGTATTTTTCTGTTTGACCGGGATTGGTCAATGCGTCCCAAACTTTTTCCGGCGATGCATTCAACAAAATCTCATTGCGTATAAATAATTCCTTTTCCATGTTGATTATATTAACATTTGTTCGTGCTTAATATAAATCTAATTTTGAATTATGGACTCGAACACCGTTTTAAAAGAAATAACCTCGCAGGCCGTTCACCGCATGAAGGAGAACACGCCGCGCATAGCCAAATGCCTGGATTTGCTTACGGAAGAGGACGTGTGGCAAAAGCCCAATGCTCAACTGAACAGCATTGGAAATCTTATCCTGCACTTGTGCGGTAATATCACGCAGTATATTATCTCTTCTATAGGCCACCAGCCCGATAACCGTACCCGCGATGCTGAATTTGCAGCCACCGGTGGATTTACAAAAAGTGAACTGCTGGAGAAACTTACTGCTACCGTTAACCGTGCTTGTGAAATCATTACCTCAGCCCCGGCTGATGAACTGATGCGCACCCGGGTAGTGCAGGGCTATACCTATACCGGAATTGGCAATATCATCCATGTAACCGAGCACTATTCTTACCATACCGGGCAAATTGCCTTCTGGACCAAATTAATTAAGGATAAAGACCTGGGTTTTTATGCCGGAAAAGACCTTAATAAGAAAAATGAATAAAAAAAGCGGCAGTTGTACTGCGGCTTTTACCAATTAATTAACTAGTTATTTATTCTTTTATAAGCTTTTTATAAAAGGTATTGCCCGAAGCAGTGGTGGCAATAACAAAATACACTCCCGGAGCCTGGCCTGAAAGACTAATGGTATTTGCACTGAGTACACCTGCTTCCCGGCCGGTTATATCTATTACCCGGATGGATTTTATATCGTTCATATTACTGATGTGGAAAATACCATCGGCTGAAGGGTTGGGGTAAACAACAATACCGGCTGCATTTAGCTCATTTATTGAGGTAGTGGGGCCGGAAGAAGAAGTTGTATCCTGGTATTTAATAATTCTGCCGGTATTATTAGCATCAAAAGCAAAGCCGTAAGTATGGCTCACCATTCTTAGTTTAATTCTGTGCCCGCTAAGGCCGGTATTAATAAATCCCAGGGTGTCCATTACCCAGTTATTTCCGCCGTTATTTGTTTTATAGATCCCGCGGAACGGGCTTGTAAGTCCAAATTTTCCGGCTACCCAGCCGGTTGTATCATTAATAAAATCAAAACTGCCCATTTCCACTCCCTCACTTGCCGGGTCAAGAATACCGTCAGACTGGGTAACAGTGGTAAAGGTTTTAGCGCTGTCTGTCGTTTTTATGATGGTTATAAACGGATGGTCTACACCTGTTGGCTCGTAAAACAGCATAAAGCCCGTCTTCCCGTCTATCATATCAATTTGCAATGGGTAAGAAAAGGTGCCGGTATTAGAAGGTATAGAAGGGTCTGTATAGTTTTGTCCGTAATCCCTGGTAAACCGTATATCACTAAAAAATGGGTCAGCTGTCCTTTCGCTGAAAATTAAATTATCATCAAACACATATACTATCGGGTGATTACTGAGGGAAGGAGATACCGGGGCAGCCGACCATGAATTTCCATTATCCAGGCTCACAAACATAGAGTCGGTTTTGAAATAGGGGGCTCCGCCCTGCGCTACCACTACCACTTTTGTGGCGCTAAGCGCTTTTACATAAAATAAATTTTTATTGGTTTGAACATTATTGGTTTGTGCCCAGGTTTGGCCGCCATCGGTGGTTTTAAAAACAGTACCGTTCTCTCCGCAGGCATAGCAATTATTTTTATCAAAGCATGAAACACTCAATGCATTAAAATAATGCACGCTGTCCCAGGTTTTTCCGCTATCGGCAGTTCTGTAAATACCCCTGGTAGAGGCTGCTATAACCTGGTTTTCAACTGGCACCGCATCCACAAAGCGTACGCCTGTGGGCAAGGAATGAGAAAGACTCCATTTTTGCCCGAAAGCAAGTGTAGCAGCTAAACCTGCTATTAATAACAATACTGTTTTTTTCATAGTAATTTAAAATCAATGAACTTAAACAAAAGTAATACGTGTATTGTAAAAAACCTGATTTTTAATGCCAACAAAAAAGGGAGCCGAAAAGCTCCCTTTTTTTATTATTTTTTTAATTATTACAAATTCGGGCATCCATCGGCCATGGCTTTGGCATTCACCATATCGCCGATGGCTTTGCCCGATTTCAGGCCGACTTCACAATCGAAACGGTAATGGATGGAACCGTAAATACGCGAGTTGGATGCTTCTACAGCCATTTCCCACATTTTACCCGCTTCTCCCGGAAAAATATAACCAATCACCGTAGCGGCAGAAGACGAGAAGGTGGAGTGACCGCTGGTAAATGCCGGAAAATTAGGAATACCGGTGGCCGTTTTAATCTCGGGGTCCATCTGCGTTGGGCGGGGCACCATATAAAAATATTTTAAATCCCAGCAAACCACTGCAGCATCTGCCATAGCCAGGTTCAGGTAACACAACGCCCTGGCAGTGCGTATCTCGCTATACTGGCTTTTATACAGTAAATCAGCAGCAATAAAATTCCAGTGACCGGGAGGCGTGTAGGTTCCTGCGCCGTCAGCCCAGAAATTCACAATACGGAACTGCTCGCGGGT
>DASPJH010000305.1:0-4544 GCA_035628715.1 Bacteroidia bacterium | reverse complement strand
CAGGCATGGCTGGCCGGGTAACCGGGCAACTCGTATTCATGCAGCGATACTCCGCGCTGGCTTTGGATATTGTAGTACCAGTTCAAAATCCAGGTAGAGTCGTCCGTGCTTACCGTGGTACGTGCCCTCCAGTTGGTATGCAGCAGCCCGGTGGGAGTGGGGGTGCTTTGTTTGCCCATGCTTACCGGCCCCCAGCGCAGCAGCCGGCCACATTCATACACAGCAAAAGCCTGGATGGTATAAGAGAATAACAGCAGTTTGTCAATATCGGCAACCACTGGCAGATAATCCGGGAACGGGCTGTAGAGGTTGAAGTCCCTGAAAAAAGTATCCGGGATTACTAAACTGTCGCTGGGTTGTAACCGTTCAAAATTTATCCTGTTAAGGGCTAAAATGGTCGTCAGTTTTTCCCGGTTATAATTTTTGGCTATTATTTTTAACGTGGAATCATTAATTATCAAAAAGTTAAAATGGATTTCTGGCCTGGGAAGAGGTTTCTTTTCGATAGTGCCCCGCGCGGTAACCGGGCTGGCTTTTGGTGGTGCGGCAGCGGTGTCTTTTGCTGAATGGCTCTCCAGCCCGGCCTTTCCACAGCCGATAACTGCTATAAGTATCGATAACACCCCTGAGAGTCTCATTCATCAATTGTCCGCGCTGCTGTTAACCGGACCGGTATCCATTAATAACACTCCAATGACGTTTTCGCCTTTAATTAAAGTAGTGCGGTGGGTAAGCCGGGTATCAGCGTATCAGCGTAACATTTCCGTTTGCAGAGTGCTTATACAGGTAATCTTTTTCAAAGATGTCAAGATCAATTGTCCAGACGTAGGCACCGGAGGGCAATGCCACATCGTGGCGCATTCCGTTCCAGCCTTTTCTGAGGTCGGTGCTTTCAAAAACAAGCCCGCCCCAGCGGTCGTATATTTTCAGGTGCATGTATACCACATCGGCCTCAAAATAGGGAATGAACACGTCGTTAACTCCATCATTATTAGGGGTAAAGGCGGTAGGAAAATAGAAATTGCAGTCGTCGTCGCGGAAGGTTACGTTAATCTCATCCGTCAGCGTATCGCACACATTGTACATGGTTACCCTGTATTTGCCGGGCTGCCATACCCTGAACTGCGGGGTGCGGGTATTTCCGTCCTGCCACATATAAGTGGAGTTGGGAAAGGCGGCATCCAGGAACAGCACTTCCCTGTGGCACAGGGTGGTATCGCCGCCCAGGTTAAGCACGGGAAGCGGGTAAACAATGGTGTACTTTGTAGTATCGCTGAAGCACCCATTCACCTGCACCGTGTAGGTAATAGTGTCAAATCCGAGGTTGCCGGGGGTGTAGTTATCGCCCACCATATTTTTACCGCTGAAAACCCCGCCCGGCACAACCGGGTTAAGCGCCAGTACAGGGTAATCGGTACAGTAATATTTAAGAAGACCTGTAAAATCCGGGTCGGGGTGCGGCCACACGATTACCTGCCTGCTGGTGGAATCCTTGCACCCAAAGTCAGATGTAAGCACCTGTTTCACTGTATAGGTGGCCGGATTATCAAACCGGGTGGAAGCATTGGCGGTAGTAAAGCGCTGCCCGTCAGACATTTTCCACTCGGTGGTGAAAGTGCCTGTTTTTATAAGGCCGGTGTTGGTAAAATCAAATTGCTGGGTGGTAGTGTCCATGCACTGGTCGGTATCGTTAATGGCAAACTGGGGGGTAGGCTTGCTGTGCACAATAACGTAGCGGCCAAAGGTATCGGTACACCCAAAATCGCTGGTAGCGCGGAGAACTACCCGGAAAGCAGAATCATAATGATACCGTACCGAAGTATCGGTGCAACTGCAGGCATCGCCGTTGGCAAAATCCCAGTGGTAGGAGGCAATTGAGCCCCAACGGATCACCGATGTGTTTTTGAATACAAAAAGGTTATCGTTTACGCATTGCCCGCTGTCGTTTATAGTAAAATCAATCTGCGGGCGAGACATTACCATGATATCCTTACTGATGGAGTCGTAGCAGCCAAAATCAGAGGTGGCTTTCATCCATACGGTGAAAATGGTGTCGTTGGTATAGGTATGCTGTCCGTCAGTGGGTGTATTTATTGTTCCGTCGCCATAGCGCCATTCATAGGTAACCACGCCTGAATCAATGGTGGTGGTATTGGTAAAAATAAAATCATTGGTATGAATGCACTGGCTGTCGGCATTGATGGTAAAACCGGGGTAGGGCTTGGGATACACCAGCAAAATGCGGCTGAAGGTATCGTAGCAGTCTTCAGCGGTTTTTGTAATAAGGGTCGGGACGTAGTGGCCATTTACCGGGTAGCTGATAGAGGTATCTTTAACTGTGGTTTTGACTGTATTGCCAAAATCCCAGTCGTAGGTAAGCGGGGAGGGGTACTTTATGCTACTCAGGTTAGTAAACGTAAATTTGCCGGGGTTTACACACTGGCTGCTGTCGTTAATGGCAAAACGGGAAACAGGCTTGGGTATCACCGTTAATGGTTTGCGCAATGAATCAATACAGCCAAAGTCTGAGGTCGCCTTCAGGGTAACCGTGTAAGTGCCGTCAACCGTATAGTTATAGCTGGCATGCGTTCCGGGTACACTGTCGCCGTTACCTAAAAACCAGGCACAATCCATAGTGCCGTATTTAATTACCGATGCATTGGTGAACCTGAAGTCGTCGGTATTTACGCATTGCGCCGTATCGTTAATGGTGTATGAAACTTTTGGCACCGGGTGCACGGTAATATCCCTGTACAGTGAGTCTTTACAGGATTTATCAGAAGTGACTTTCAGCTTAATGGTATAAAAAGTATCCTTCGGAAAAGTAAACACCGGGCTATGGAGCGTGCTGGTTCCCTCACCGCCAAAATCCCATTCATAGCTCATGGCGCCGTATTTTATCTTGCTCTGGTTGTCAATAACAAAGTTGTTGGTATTCAGGCACTGGTCGGTATCGTTGGCGGCAAAGCTCACGACTGGTACCGGGTAAACTATAACTGTTTGTGCAGTAGTGTCATAGCAATATTCTTCAGAACCGGTAACCAGTTGCACGCTATAGGCAGAGTCCTTACCATACGCCATCACGGTATCCTTGCCGGTGGCCTGCTGCCCGTTTCCAAAGTCCCATATATAGTGCATATTGCCCTGCTTAACAGTGGATTGCCCGGTAAAGCCAAGCAGGTTGGTATTCAGGCACTGGTTGGGGTTATCAATGGTAAATTTGGCTTGCGGCTTAGGAAAAACAGTCATTAACCGTGAAAAGGTATCCACGCAGTTGAAATTTGAAATAGCCTTCAGCTTAACCCGGTATACGCTGTCTTTGCTGTATCCGTAGTTTACATTAAGGGCCAGGCTGCTGTCGCCGGTGCCAAAGTACCAGCGGTAGATCATAGTGCCCTGTTTGATAGTAGAGGTATTGGTAAACTTAAACAGGTCGATATTTACGCACTGGGTACTGTCGTTTACTGTATACGAAGGGTTGGGCCTGGAATACACCACTATATACCGCCCGGCAGTATCCGTGCAGCCATACTGGGTAGTAGCCCTCAGTACCACCCGGAAAGTAGAGTCCTTTACAACATTTACAGACGGAGCTGCGGCAGTAGATGTATCGCCGTTGCCAAAGTTCCAGTCATAGGTCATGGTACCATATTTAACCGTACTGGTATTGGTAAACACATACAGGTTGTTGTTCTGGCACTGCGTGCTGTCATTTGCCGTAAACTTAGGCACGGGTTCGGGCCGCACGTATACGTGTTTACCAATAGTATCCTGGCACCCGTTAAATGAAGTGACCGTTAGCTTCACCCGGTAATTAATGTCCGAACCGTACGTGCGCTGGAAATTTTGCGTAAATCCGGTGCTGGCGTCCCCTCCCTGCCAGAAATAGCTCATAGAGCCATAGGCGATGGTTGAAGTATTGGTAAAAGCAAAACTGTTGCCTTTAAAGCACTGGTCGCTATCGCTAATGGTAAAGCCCGCAGTTGGTTTAGGCCATACCACCACCTTGCGGGTTGCCGTATCCTTACAGCCCTTGTCAGACGTAGCGATAAGATGCGTGGTAAGGGTGTCGTAATTGGTGTAACTATACGAAGGGGAAGTAACCTGGCTGCTATCGCCGTTGCCAAAGCTCCATCTATAAGTCATAGTCCCGCTTTTCAGCGTGGACGTGTTTATAAAGTTAAAGCTGTTGGTGTTAACACACTGGTCGGTATCGTTTATGGAATACTTTGCCTTTGGGTCAGGAAATACCACTAAGTCCTTTGTAACCGAATCCCGGCAGCTAAAGTTACTGGATACTATCAGCTTAGAGCGGAAAAGGGTACTGTCTTTTGTGTAGATGTGCGATGTTGTAAGCCCTGTAGCAGTATCTCCGTTGGCAAACAGCCATTTATAGCTCATGGTGCCGTATAGGACAGTGGAGGTGCTGCTAAAATCAAACTGGTTGCCCTTTAAGCACTGGCCGGTATCATTTACTGTATAGGATGGTGAGGGCAAGGGCCTGACTACCACCTGGGTCGCCGTTGAATCTTTACATCCCTTGT
>DASPJH010000304.1:0-2689 GCA_035628715.1 Bacteroidia bacterium | reverse complement strand
TGCACATAACGCAAGCCCTTTATTATCAGGCAAACTGAAGGTCTGTCCTTTTTGTTTGTTGACATAGTGTGAACAAGGGGTCATAGGCCCGAAACCCTTGTGTATTCTAACGTAATAAAAATATCCTACTTTTGTAAAAGTGTTTTCCACAAGCACAGCAGAGAGCCAGTTAATATATGTTCCTAATAAGGACAGGGAGAGCTATTTACTCTCCTTATATAATTCTATTGATCAGAAAATCAGGTTTTTTTCCCTTCCGCAAAAGGATATAAAGAAACTGGCGCAAGCCTGCCAGGATGTTGAAACGGCCGCCGTAATAGGCTTTGATACAGAAACTGTAGGTTCGCTCACTCCTGAAGATATTTACAACTTTTGCCTGGCTACCGAGCAAAACCATAGCCCTGCCATTACTCATTTTGAAGCTTGGATAAGCAAAAACCGCCAGTCGCTTAGCCTCACGCCTGATGGCATGTTGTCATTGATAAGCAGCCTGTCCAAAAGCCCGGCTGATATAGCGTCACTGGATATAACGTCGGTAAAAGCCTCCATCAGGCAAGTATTGAAAGGAGACGGCAATATATTTACCCAGGCATGGATGCTGAGAATAGTATTGGCGGCACTTCAGCCTTTCAGGCAATACAGCCATGCATTTTCTGCGGTAGTGCAGTCGGTGTTTTTTGAGCTGAAAGGCAAAACACTTAGCGGCCTGCTGCACACCAACCTGGAAGCGTTATACCGAAAAAAGGATATTGATACTGTATTAAAGCCCTATAGCGGTCTTTCGATTTCGGAATTGCGTGAAACCGACCTTTCGCCAGTGCTGGAATTGGGCTACGATATTTTTGAGGAACACCTGTTGAGGATTGATAACCTGCTGAGGCAGATTTTCAGGGAACAGACAGGGTTTGCCAAGAAGGACAGCCGCGGCCGCAACCTGCTAAACTTTTTGTTTGATGAAGGTGCTGCCATGCTTTCGCCTCACATGGCGGAGTTTAATGAGCGCCAGCAGCAGATTATACGCTACCTGTTTGCTAAGCGATACCTGAGCACTAAGGAGCTTACCCTGGACTTTAAATGCGACCGTAAGACTATACAGCGCGACTTTGCCCGCCTGCTGAGCACTGAAGTGGTGCATAGCAGTGGTAATGGCAGTGCCTTGAGATACTGCATCAATCTGAAGAACAACGGATATGACATGCTGGAGATATACAGTACTCCCGTGCAGCACAAAGAAGAATACCAGGAAAGCCTTTTTGGCGAGGAAGTGTGGTAACATGAAAAAGCCCGGCATTTGCCAGGCTTGGTAGTAATCAGTTCAAAAATTCCTTTTTACAGTTCGTCTTCGTTGAAGAAATAATCCTCATCGGTAGGATAATCCTGCCATACCTCTTCAATACTTTCATAGGGCTCGCCATCATCTTCCAGTTCCTGCAGGTTTTCAATAACTTCCAGCGGGGCGCCAGAACGGATAGCATAATCTATCAGCTCATCTTTAGTGGCTGGCCATGGAGCATCGTCCAGGTAAGAGGCTAATTCAAGTGTCCAGTACATAAGCCGTTTCCTTTAATTTTCCGCGAAAATATACTTTTTTACAATATTTCAAACATTCATTTTGAACTTACAGCATACTTATAAACACCATAACTGCGATGCGGGGCTGAATGTTGTATGGAGATAATGAAATATCCCTGGAGAAACCGAGTATAACTTGGCTAATCTACGGTATAACAATTTCCCTGCTTTTCTTCATAAACTCGTCGTAATAAATACGGCAAAGAAGGATGAACATTGATATAAGCAACGGTCCGAAGATGATGCCCATAAAGCCAAAGAGGGAAATACCGGCAATTACGCCGAACAGAGTTATTAGAGGGTGGACATCCGCCATTTTCTTTTGCAGAATCATCCTGAAAACGTTATCAATATTTATAATAACAACCACACCGTACACCCATAAAACAATGCCCTGCCACTCGTTGCCTGTAAAATACAGGTAAAGGCTAAGCGGAAACCATACGGCAGTGGAACCAATAACAGGCAGCAGTGAGGCAAACGCAGTTACCACCCCCCACAACACAGGATCGGGGACGCCTAAAAAATAATACGCGCCGTAGGCAAATCCGGCCTGTGCTATTGCCAGTAAGGGAATACCCACAGCGTTTGACATTACCATGCCCACTACCTCGTTACCCACCTTTTTAACATTTTCATCCCTTAGGGGAAGGTGCTCGCGCAGCCAATGCTCCATTTCGCGCCCTCTTACCAGCATATAATATAAAATCAGGTATAACAGGCTAAGGATTATCAGTACATCCAGGGCGCCCATTAAAACGCCCGGTCCATCCTTTGCCAGCCGTTCAGGAATTTGCTGGGCGGTTTCTTCACTCAAAACTTCAAAACCTGCTTTTTCATTTAAAGAAGTAATAAAATTATCCAGCATAGTAGATAAATCTTCTGTAGAGCTTAAAACAGAGGTAAGTTTATTAATTAATAATTTAACCAAAACACCAATGGGCAATACAATAATTAAAAACGATAATAAAATAATGAGCAGGGCAGTGGGACTTTTTTTCCAGCCTTTTTTAAAATGCAGGTAAAAAAATGCTTTGCGGAATAACACATAAAATGTAAGCGCCCCTAAAAAGGCTGATATATATGGGTATAGCTCAAAAAAGAGAAGCAGGCCGAG
>DASPJH010000303.1:0-2915 GCA_035628715.1 Bacteroidia bacterium | reverse complement strand
TAAAAGCTGTAGGGCACCTCGTGCAGCTCGCAGGCCGCACTGTTAATCTTGCGCCAGGGCTTGGCCTCCTCAAACAAAAAGCCGGTGGTGGGTATACGGTGGCGCAGCACAATGGTGCTTACCTTAAAGGTGGCGTTTTCTTCCAGCACATAGCTTTCCTTGTCAGACACCGTATGGAAGTGCAAAGGGAACTTTATTATCGTTTGAGAGTACTTAAAGTGGTCCTCAATAATGTTTTTTAAAGGCTCAGGGCCATACAGGTGCAGTTCATTTTCCCTCCCCTGGAAGTTAATGGTGGCCAAAAGCCCCACAAGGCCCAGGTAATGGTCGCCGTGCAGGTGACTTATAAATATATGGCTTATTTTACTGTGGCGCAGGCGGTATTTCAGCAGCTGGTTCTGGGTGGCCTCACCGCAGTCAATCAGTACGTACTGCCCCTTTATATTCAGCAGCTGCGCCGATGGGTGCCTGTCAGCGGTAGGCGTGGCGCTGCTGCACCCCAATATAGTTACTTCAAATGCCAATGGTTTTAATCTCCCCGGTGCAGGATGGCTGCAACCCTGATGCGATATTAACAAAGTAAGCGGTAAAAATGCAATTTTATATTGGGGTTTCCGGATATAACATGACAGCGGGTTTGCAAGACAGCCAGCCCCAATCCAAAAATTAGTATATTGTACCCCGGTAACTAACCTGCTATTGTTTAATGCGCTACCTGATTACAGTAGTTATTTCACTGTTCTTCCTGCCGGGGATATCCCAGGTAAAAGCCAATCTGTACGGTACGTGGATGCAGGTGTCATCAAGTCCCATGTGCCTGTCAGGCAGTGCCGAATATTTAGTAATTAATACTGCCGGGGATTATGTAAAATTTAACATAACCGCCAGCATGGATACTGCAGCCACAGCCGGTGAATGGCTTTTTAACCCGGCAACTATGGCGCTGCAATACAAAACCCAGCAATACTACCTTAAAAGCAAATGGCGGGAACATGTTAATTTAATTGAAGAACCAGCTGATACCCTGAAACTGGATAAAAAAACGCTGGTGTTATTAAAACCGGGCAATTTCAGGTTTACTTACGCCGCTTTGGATGCCCTGCCAGCAGATTTACAGGTGCTTTATAATACTGTACAGCCCTTAATTACTGTAACCTCAAGGAAAACAGTCAATAACGATGCTACTGTTTGCTGTTGCGATACTACCTTATTGCAAAAGCCACTGCAGGTAAAAAGGGGCAGGCGGGTAAGAGAGTTTAAAAGCCTTACTGATATTGAGCTGGTAATGTATAACGATAATGATTCGGGGGCATGGAGCTATCATTCCATGCGCGGGCGGTATATTACCACCCATGCCGGTCAGGTGTGGCTTACCTGCTCAGAAGAAGAAAAAGAAGGGGTGAATGATAAAGGGGTCGACTTTACAGAATACGCCACCTATTCAGAAAATACGCCTCCAGCCATCTATTGCAGGCAGGTTGACATTGCTGACGTGGATTACCTGCGGTATTCTTCTCCTTTCCGGAAAAAAGTGAATAATATCAGCTTAGGAGCATCTGTAATTACAGGAGTAGCCGCCTTGGTGGTAGCACCGCTGGCGGGCTTTAACTATGGAAACGGCACCTTTAACGGGCCGCGCTATATGCAGTGGGCCGGCTGGAGCCTGGCGGCTTTTACGGCCAGCTTTACCGTGCACCTGGCAACTAAACCAAGAAGGTATTATCTGGTTCGATAAGGCGCTGTAATATTTTGCGATAATGCCCACCCTCAAACAAAAGAGATGCTTGATTCCGCACGAGCGCTAAACCTTTTGTTCCTTCACCTTCCGGGGCGTAAACAAATACAACCAAATGGCGCGTGACTTCCTGTAATTAAAGGCGCTTAACAGCAAAATGCCCGCTGCCACAATCCATATCATCCTGTCATCCAGTTTTTCTGTGAAAAAGGGCTGCGAGACCAGCAGTATGGCTGCAATTTCAACAATCGTCAAGCCATAACTTACATACATTGCGCCCCAGAAAAAACCCGTTTCTTTTTCAAAGGCGTAGCCGCAGTGGGGACAAGCAGGTTTCATTTTGGGCATCCGGGGGTCAATGAAATAACTCCTTTCAAAAATTTTGCCTTCGCCACATACAGGACATTTTTCCTTTATTATTCCAGTTAATGCATTCATGCTATTTATCATTTTCACTATACAAAGTTACCCCCAATTGTTATTCAGGCGTCAGGACATTATACCTTATTTATGGTACAATACAGACATTTTGCTATTTTTGAAAGGTTATTATGCAAAAGTTACCGGTATATAATATCCAAAGCTTTGAGTTTTACAGCAATGCCTTTTATGCTAATAACCTTGCTTCACATATAAAGGAGCATGGTTTTATAGAACGTCCTCACCGACATGACTTTTATCTTACCATGCTGTTTACTAACGGAACCGGCACTCATGAAATTGATTTTGAAAGCTACCCCGTAAAAAAAGGGGCGGTATTCTTTCTCAATCCCGGGCAGGTACACCTGTGGAACTTATCGGATGATTCTGATGGATATATTTTCTTTCATACCAAAGAGTTTTACGATATTATTTATGTAAACCGCCAGTTACAGGACTTTCCGTTTTTTGCAACCTCGCAGGCAGCCCCATACATGGTGCTTGAGGGCGAGGAGATGGAGACAGCAAAGGACATTTTCATCAGGATACTGAAGCGATATAGCTCACCACCTTCCGCCTATAAGTTTGAAACGCTCGCAACCCTCTGCGATTTGCTGTACTTGAGTTTAGCAGCCCAATATTTCACAGCATCAGATGTACCTCATAAATCGCCACTATATGTTAAACGGTTTTATGAATTTCTTAAGCTGGTGGAAGAAAGATTCAAAAACCTGAAATATCCCGGGCAGTACGCTGATTT
>DASPJH010000302.1:0-5358 GCA_035628715.1 Bacteroidia bacterium | reverse complement strand
CTCAATCCCATTCAGGCTAATGCCGGTAAGTAACTCACCCCATTTACCTAAATTAATTTTTCTTTTTACACCCAGCCCCCATGTATATAACTCTATCCCGGTATATGATTGTATTTCTGTTGGGTTTCCATCTTTATCAGCGATATACCGGTAGCTGCCAATTGAGTTTCTTCCGAAATTAAAATTGAAATCAAAAAGCCAGTTTTTATTTTTTGTAATAGCTGTTGAAAAATCAAAATGATGGAACAGGGTAGGAGAGAACCTGTCTTCTTTGGAAAAACCTGTGTATTGAGGCATCATATAATAAAGCTGGTAACTGTTGCCTGCCTCATAAGCATCCAACTTTAAAAACTGGTACCCGGCTGAATAATTTATGCGGGTATCGCGTTCACGCTTTTCCTGCGCTTCTGCGTGGAAGCAAACCAGTATGCAGCAGAAAATAAAGAAAGGTTTTTTCATAATGCAATACCTTTAGTTAGAATAAAGGTAGCACTTTTAAAATAAAAAAGCATTGAGCCGAAACCCAATGCTTTCTGTATTTAAATCAATATTCTTAGTCGTCGCTCCTGCGCGCGCCCATAAATACCATCACATAATACAGCAATGTAGCCAGCGATGATAAAGCCGCCATTACATAAGTAGAAGCAGCCCAGTTAAGCGCCTTGCGTGATTTGCTCAGCTCCTGCTCATACACAATGCCGTTGTTTTGCAGCCAGGCCAGTGCCCGCTTACTGGCATCAAACTCCACAGGAAGGGTAATAAACGTAAACAGGGTGGTAAGTGAGAAAATCACGATACCTATACCCAGTATAGTTACCCCAATAGGGAATTGCAGCATCAGTATACCGGCCAGCAATATCCACTGTACATACCGCGACGCGATGCTAACAGGTCCCACAATAGTACTGCGGAACTCCAGCCAGCTATACGCTTTGGCGTGCTGCACTGCGTGTCCGCATTCATGCGCGGCAACTGCGGCAGCCAATACACTGCGGCCCTGGTATACTTCGGGACTAAGGTTTACGGTTTTATTGGCCGGGTTGTAGTGGTCGGTAAGTTCACCGGGGGTGCTAATTACCTGCACATCATATAATCCGTGGTCTTTCAGCATTTTTTCGGCTATTTCACGGCCGCTCATGTGGTTTTGCAGGCTTTCCTCGCTCATTTTCCTCGCCACGTACCTGAATCGCATACTCACTACCAGGCTGGCCACCATACATAAAATCACTAATAACATTACAGGTCCCATTTTTCTTCTTTTATTATTTTTAAGTGCTAACAGTAAATCAAAATCAATACCACGCAACTAACCGCGGATGATGTAACGGAAGATTAAAATTATCATAGCTACCAGGAACATCAGTATTGAAATACGGTTGATGCCATGCATTACCCGTAGGTTAAAACTGTCGGTTTTGTTCTGGCCTTTTTTCCAGAAAGTAATGTAGGATAAGAATTTGCGCCACATACAGCGGGTTGGGGGTTAAAAAAAGTAACAACTTTTATACGGCAAAGTTAGGCATTTATCTAATTCGGCTATTTTGTATTGTTAATAAGGTACATTTGTTTTGAATAGACCAATCAACAGTAAACACCGATGAAAAAACTTTATTCACAATGGATGCTTGCAGCCATTATGACAGTTATTATTGCCCCGGCCTGTAAAAAAGCCAGCAGCAAAGTGGACAATAGCATTAATTACCACGGCACAAAAGTGACCGACAACTACCAATGGCTGGAAGCCGATGGCTCAGCAGAGGTGCAAAAATGGATTGAAGGGCAGAACAAAAAAACGTATGCATACCTCGATTCAATTTCATTTCGCAGCTCATTGCGCCAGCGCCTTGAAGACATCTGGAACTATCCCAAGTTCTCCGCACCGTTTAAGGAAGGAGATTTTTATTTCTTCTCAAAAAATGATGGGTTACAAAACCAGGGTGTGATATACTACCAAAAAGGCCTTAAAGCAGAGCCACAGGTATTTATTGACCCCAACAAATTATCGGAAGACGGAACTGTGGCGCTAAGCGGTTTATCCTTCAGCAACGACCATAAACTGGTGGCTGTTTCTACTTCAGCCTCTGGTAGCGACTGGCAAACGATTGAGATAATGGATGTTGCCTCAAAAAATAAATTGAGCGATAAGATTGAATGGGTGAAATTTAATTCACCGGCCTGGAAAGGTGATGGCTTTTACTACGGCCGCTACCCGGAGCCTAAAAAAGGTGCAGAACACTCAGAGGCCAGCATTAACCAGAAAATATACTACCACAAGCTGGGAACGTCTCAGAAAGACGATAAACTGATTTACGAAGACCCCGCTAACCCATACCAGTACCTGGGGGCCCAGGTTACTGAAGATGAGCGTTTTCTGCTGGTATATATACACGCCGGTACGCACGGTAACGGTATAATGGTACAGGATTTAACCGACCCTAACAGCAAACTGGTTCCCCTGTTTGAAGGCTTTGAAAACAATTACAGCGTAATTGAAAATGTGGGCGACAAACTGCTGGTGCATACCGACAAGGGCGCTCCAAAGTATCGTTTGGTATTAGTAGACCCCAAAAATCCATCATCAGAAAACTGGACGGATGTAATTGCTGAAAGTGACGATTTGCTAGAGGGCGTAAGCACAGCCGCCAGTAAATTGTTTGCTTCTTTCCTGCACAAAGCCTCATCAAAAGTGGTGCAGTACGATTACAGCGGTAAAAAAGAACGCGATATTGAGCTGCCCACCATTGGTTCCGCTTCAGGCTTTAGCGGAGATAAAACAGATAAAGAAGTGTTTTATACTTTCACCTCCTTTGTATACCCTACCACCATATACAGCTACAATATTGACAAAGGCTCTTCAGAGATGTATAAAACATCAGAAGTGAAATTCAATTTTGATGAGTATGAAACCAAGCAGGTAAACTACAAGAGCAAAGACGGAACAGAAATACCCATGTTCATCGTGCACAAAAAGGGCATTGAGCTGAACGGTAATAACCCTGTTTACCTGTATGGATACGGTGGGTTTAATATCCCGCTTACCCCCTCATTCAGTATTGGCCGCATGGCATTGCTTGAACAAGGATTTGTATACGCTATGCCCAGCCTGCGCGGTGGTGGCGAGTTTGGCGAAGACTGGCACAAGGCTGGTATGAAAGAAAAGAAACAAAACGTGTTTGACGATTTTATTGCCGCTGCCGAATACCTGGTTGCCGAGAAATACACTAACAAGGATAAAATAGCCATTGCAGGCGGATCTAACGGTGGTTTGCTGGTAGGAGCCTGTATGACCCAGCGTCCCGACCTGTTCCAGGTTTGTATCCCGTCAGTGGGTGTGCTGGATATGCTGCGCTACCACAAAAGCACCGCCGGATGGGGCTGGGTGGTTGAGTACGGCTGCGCCGACAGCGCGGAAGACTTTAAATACCTGATCAAATACTCGCCCCTGCATAATATTAAAGACGGTGTTGACTACCCTGCAACACTTATAATGACTGGCGACCACGACGATAGGGTAGTGCCCTGGCACTCGTTTAAATACGCTGCCCGCCTGCAGGAAGCAAACAAAGGAACTAACCCGGTGATGATACGCATCAGCACTAAGGCTGGCCACGGTGCCGGTAAGCCAACTTCAAAACAAATTGATGAAATGGCCGACCAGTTTGCGTTTATCTTCAAAAACCTGGGGGTGAACTACAACGCACCATCTAACAGCGAGCCACAGGCACACAAATAAGAACAGCAAAGCAATACTTTTCAATATTATGAGCCGGGGCATACCAACCCCGGCTTTTTTTATACATTAAAAAGGCAACTTAATCGTGTAACTTTGTGTCTATTGATAAAAATGGTTAGACTTTTACCTGTTTTATTGTTTCTGCTGCTTTCTGTACAATCTTTTGCTACTCATATTGTGGGCGGCGAAGTACTGTACCGGCATTTGGGAAATAACCGGTATGAAATAACCCTGAATCTTTTTATCGACTGTATTAATGGCCAGCCCGGCGCTATTGCACAGGATGAGTACGCTTTGTTTACCATATTCAGCGGAAATGATAACAGCCTTATTGACAGCCTTTGCAAATCAGTTATACGGAACTCGCCCGAACGGATCACCAAACTTAACTATGACTGCATAGCCCTTCCGCCCAATGCCTGTGTAGATAAATACATATACACCGACACGTTTAATTTGCCTCCCATGCCGGGCGGGTATATTATAGCCTTCCAGCGCTGCTGTCGTAATTATTCCATTAATAACCTGGTTAATCCTGGCGGCACCGGGGCCACCTATTGGACACATATACAGGATACTGCCGGCGGGTATAACAACAGCGCTTATTTTAAAGAGCTTCCCCCCAACTTTTTATGTACCAATGCACCGCTGAAGTTTGACCACTCCGCCATTGACCCTGACGGAGACTCGCTGGTGTATGAATTGTACCATCCTTTTCATGGTGCCACAGATATAAATCCAAGGCCGAGCTTTTACCAGGTGTCTCCACCACCGTTTGTTAAGGTAAATTTCGCCAACGGTTACAGCGACGCACATCCAATTAATGGAAATCCCGCTTTGGCAATTAATACCGAATCCGGCTTTTTAACCCTCACACCCAGTCAGCAGGGGCAATACGTAATCGGTATCCTGGTAAAGGAATACCGTAAGGGTGTTTTAGTAGGCATAACCCGGCGTGATTACCAGTTTAATGTGCTTAACTGCCAGTTCCAGGTAGTGTCGGCGTACAAAGCCAACGACAGCATTTGTGGTTATAAGGTATTTTTTGACAATAACAGCTCGGGTGCTAATATCTTCAGCTGGGATTTTGGCGACACACTTACCACCGAAGATACTTCAAGCCTTCAAAAACCTGAATATACCTATCCCGGACCCGGTAAGTACAATGTGAGGCTGACGGCCTGCGACGGCAACTGCTGCGACTCCTCTGTTTCTGAGGTTACCGTACTGGAACCTTTGGATATTGATATAGGCAGCGATACGACTTTTTGCGGGGCTTTTGAATACACAATAGGAGGGACGGACAGCACTGCCAAGTACCTTTGGAATACGGGCGACACTACCCGCACAATAACCACCCATAAACCGGGTATTTACTGGGTGAAAGCCAGCCGTTGCAATGTGGCCTATGACAGTATAACTATTGCTACGGAAGATTTCAGTGATTTTACCATTCCCAATGCTTTTTCTCCTAACGGGGATAATATGAATGATTATTACCCGCTGATGGATCACAGGGTAACCGAATATTCAGTGCGGATTTATAACCGCTGGGGCGAAAAGATGTATGAAACCGAGAACAGCGGCATGTGGGACGGTAAATTTAAAAACGATGATGTTCCGCC
>DASPJH010000301.1:0-2720 GCA_035628715.1 Bacteroidia bacterium | reverse complement strand
ACCGATGGGAGCGTAAAAAAATCAAAACAACCCGATAGTTTCTTTACCTCAAACATTGCCACCATTTCACTTACCAGCGGGCTTGGCGGTGAGTACAAACTTACTGATAAAGCCAGCCTGCGCTGTAACATATTGTATAGCCAAAATTTACTACCGCTTAATAGCGACCCTATTCGCCTGCACCTGCAGTGGTTGGCATTAAACGTTGGTTATAATTACAGACTGAAATGACCATTTAAGATAATACGCTGATTATTAATATCTAGCAAGTTATTTAAATTTTATTCTCTCACTTTCAATACAATATATCATTTGCAAATTTCCGTAAGGAAATTTCGTAACGGTCTTCTATATTCGTTTTGTTCTATCATTATTGTCTAACATCTAACTATACAATTATGCCAAATTACATGACTCAAAAAATGAGTTCCGGCATTAAAAAAGCCGTTACTTATTACCGCAAACAAAGCCATCCCCATGTAAGCCACGAGGAATCTGAGGCCTTCACAACTGATGCCATCAACCATTATGCAACCTCACAAAGGGTAGCCCCAAACACGGTGGATGCCGGGAAGTACTTCTCAGGACAGGGAAGACCTAAAGATCTGAATGCGGAGGAGATTTAACATCCCTCACTGAATTACTGATAACAGGGTATAGGCGGAATTAGGGTTATACCCTGTTACTATTTTATGTCCAGCACTTCTACTTTATAAGTAAATTTCCTGGGTTTGGTTTCTCCAATAATATAAACATCAGTAATGGTAATGGTGTATTCACCGGCGGCAATTGCATCTTTCATTGACCATACCAGCGTATTTACCCCATATCCCTGTGCCGGCGTTTCTTTGGTCTGTTTTATTGCCTTTCCTTTCATGATAACGCTTACTTTAGCTTTTGAAAAGTCTGCATCTTCTAATGAGAATGACCACCTCCGGAATGTCAGCGGCAATGGTGCAAAATCCTTTGGCGGCCAGCTGATAAAGTCTTCTTTGTTCCATTTCGGCAAGCGGTCTTTAACCAGGTCGTTGTAGTATTTACCAAACACATACAGCGCCATGCTTATATCTGTGCTGCCGTGGCCAAACACTTTGGTATACGGATTCAGTATCCAGCGGCGGTGCCCTACCGACTGGTTCCCCTCCCCTTCATCTTCCAGCTGGCTCACCAATGCATTGGTGCCAAAATTACCCAGCGAAAGGTTACTGCTGCCGGCCCCACGCTTCCCTTTAAGGCTGTAGCATTTCCAGGTACTGTCAGGGTAGTGGTCCAAATCGTTCCGGGCCTTCATCATCAAGGCTGCCTGCTGGCAGTATTCGTTCAGTTCAGCATCCAAAAAGCAACTGTCGTATAAGCCCGCTTGTCTGCGCAGGTAATTCAGCACGGCAGTATATTTACGGTTGGCCGCACTGTCTACCTTTCCGGCGGTACAGGTGGGGATATTGGTTATTACTTTTAATTCGCCGAAATTGGCTATTTGGTTGGGAATATAGTTTTCTTTATAATCCTTAATCACCACTTCTTTTTTCAGCCTGACCATATCCGGATTACCGGGAAACCGCTTCAAACCTCTTGCCGACGTAGTAAAAAACAATGAATAATCATTCCCCCCTGCCTGCTTTTTTAATAGCTCCAGGTACATGTTTTTTTCAATTTCAGGTAGTTTTTTATTGGCAGGGGCAATACCAATAAATTTCTCCGCCATATCCAGCGATGCCAGGTCTTTGGGCGCTGCAGAAAGCAGTTCCACCAGCTTGTTTTCCAAGCCGGTTTGCATAGTAGCCAGCATCACTTTATCTTTAGGATAAAGCGTTTTGCATTGCCTGATAAAATAAGCTCCTACTTCGTAATTATTTTCCTTCATCAGGAAATTAAATACATACTGTGCCGGTGCAATACTTAGTTTTTCTGCACTTTGGCGGTTTATTTCAATAATTATTTTAGTAATATTATCCAGTGCACCATCAATCCGGCGCACTTCGCTTACATTGTACTGGCTGATTAAAAAATCCGTTACCGAGTCCACTGAATACGCCACACTGTCAAAAGTCCTGCAGCTATTAATAAAGTCAATAGTGGCATTAAAATCGGGTTCGTATTTTATATAAGCCTGTAATATTTTGGTATCTGTTTCCTTCAGCATAGCCCTAACAGGCGCATACTTACTAAAACTGCTGTCGGCCCACAGTAATTTATTGCGTAGTTTAAACAGGCCGGCAGTAAGGTCGCTGGTTATGCCAGCTGTATAGCTGATTTTTACCTGCCTTACCATTTCGTTGCGGACAGAGGTATCACCCGGAAATACCTCTACGCCTTTTCTTAAAATATCTTCCGCATTAAAAAAATAATTACGGTTGTAATATTCTTTAGCAAGCAGTGCAAATCCTTCCGGCACTTTATCCGGTTCAGCTCCTTCTTTAAAGTCTTTATAGATCCCTAAAATACTGTTGCGCAGCAGGGTAAAGCCTTCTTTCTGCTGCATGGAGTCTTTTAGCTGGCACAGGCTTTTTTTGTAGTTGCTCATCCGGTCCTCAAACAACTCCTGTATATCTGAATAAATGCCGATAGCACGGCTGCACTTGTCGTCTTTCACCAAACGTGCTGCTTTTTCAAACGCCCGGGTTTTCAGCGTTTCAAAATCCGCGTAATACTGGTCGTATACGTTGCCGTCCTTATCCTTTTTCACCACCCGCCTGGCAGCAGCAATGGCCTTACTAAGC
>DASPJH010000300.1:0-4175 GCA_035628715.1 Bacteroidia bacterium | reverse complement strand
ACGGCATTCTCCACGTTGTGAATTCCCGGAATCCCCAATTTTAATTTCAGATACGAATTAACGGGCGTTACCAGGTCAAAATAATAACTACCGCTATCAATGGTAATATTGGCGGCATGATAGTCCGCTCCGTCACCCAGGCCGTATGTTTTTACATGGATGCCGGTTAAATCGCCGTTCAGCTGATTGCCGTAGCGTAGGTACATCGTGCCGCCCGGCTTTACTTTTTGCGCGAAAAAGAAGAACGACTGCAGCAGCGATTCATGTTTGCCATAAATGTCCAGGTGGTCGGCATCCATCGAAGTAATAACTGCTATATCCGGCGTAAGGTGCAGGAAAGAGCGGTCAAACTCGTCGGCCTCCGTTACTGTGATGGCCTTGATAGCATCGGGCTCCGGCAGCACAAAATTGGAATCAAAATTCACCGAAATACCACCCAAAAATGCGCCGCAACCAATATTAGCATGGCGCAGCAGGTGGGTTACCAGGCAGGAGGTGGTGGTTTTACCGTGGGTACCGCCTACCGCTATGGTATACGTTTCATTGGTGATCTTTCCTAGTATTTCAGCGCGTTTGTATAGGGTGTAGCCCTTATCGCGCAGGTAATTCAGCTCTTTATGGTCTTTGGGAACGGCGGGGGTATAAACAATAGCTGTATTCAACGGACTTTGGAGCACCGCCGCGTCAACAAGGTTAACATCGTCGGTATAATGCACGGCAATGCCCTCGCTTACCAAATGGCGGGTAAGCTCGGTTTCGGTACGGTCATAGCCGGAGACGTTCTTTCCCAATTGTTTGAAATACCGGGCCAGAGCGCTCATTCCTATGCCGCCAATACCAATGAAATATATATTTTTCAGCCCTTCTGGGGTCATTTTCTTTTTTATTGTTTCTCGCAAAGGCGCAAAGGCCGCGGGTACTAAGTGCTGGCACTGGTAGCGCTTCTTTTGTCACCCTGAGGCCCTTGCTTGCAAGGGAAGACTCGAAGGGCGGCAAAAGAACGCGGGTTATTCCTCTGTTTTCTACCCACAATTCTTTGTCGCCCTTCGAGTCCCGCTCTTTCGAGCGCCTCAGGGTGACAAAGAATCGTTGGCCGGTTAATTATACGCCATTGGCAGATTAGCACATTTGCACATTATTCACCCACCACTTTATACACCTCGTCTACTATCTTATCCGCGGCATTGCGCATGGCTAATGCCGATATCTTCTCTTTTAGTTCCGCCTGCTGGTTATCGTTGTGAAGCAGGTACAGGGCCTTGTTCACCAATACCTTGCCTGCTTCGCTGTCTTTTACCAGTTGGGCGGCGCCCTCGTTTACCAATGCCATTGCATTTTTGGTCTGGTGGTCTTCCGCCACATTGGGAGAGGGTACTAGTATACAGGGCTTGGCTGTCAGGCATAACTCGGCAATGGACAATGCACCGGCACGGGATATTACCACATCAGCCGCCGCATATGCTAAATCCATCCGGTTGATAAAGTCAAATACCTTTATGGTTCCGCTGTTCTTTTCTTTCGCTTTAGTGTAAAAAAACTTACCGGTTTGCCATAGCACCTGTGTGTCTTGCTCCTCAATCAAGTGCAGGCCTTCAAGCATTGCATTGTTAATGGTGCGGGCGCCCAGACTGCCACCTATTACAAGCAAGGTTTTTCTATTTCCGTCCAATCCAAAAAACTTTAATGCCTCGTCTCTTTTTCCGCTAATATCCTGTAAATCCTCGCGAACCGGGTTGCCTGTCAGCACGATTTTATTAGCCGGGAAGTATTTTTCCATGTGGGGAAACGCCACGCAAATAGCCGAAGCCCGTTTGGCCAGCAGCTTATTAGTGAGGCCGGCATAACTGTTTTGTTCCTGTATCAGCGTGGGCACATCCATCTGCGAAGCCATGTACAACGTGGGCGCGCTGGCATAACCGCCTACGCCAATGGCTATATCGGGTTTAAATTCTTTCAGTAGTTTATGAGCTTCTATAAGGCTTTTTACCAGCTTAAACGGAAGTAAAAAATTGCGCAGGTCTAACTTGCGCTGGATTCCGGCAATAGTAAGCCCAATTATTTTATACCCGGCGGCCGGAACTTTTTCCATTTCCATGCGGCCTTTAGCCCCCACAAACAGTATTTCTGTGTCGGGATTCTTCTTCTGAAGCGCTTTGGCAATGGCTATGGCCGGAAAAATATGTCCCCCGGTGCCTCCACCAGAAATCACTATTTTAAGGGGTCGCAAGCTGACCTCCTTCCTCTGTTTCCAGTCCCGATTTCTCTTTTTCTTCTATATCCCGGCTGATACTGAGAATAATACCAAACGCCAGGCTGGTAAACATCAGCGATGTACCACCCATACTTACCAGTGGCAGCGGCAAACCCGTTACGGGAAAGATGTTTACCGCCACACCCATATTGATAAACGCTTGTATAACCAGGCTAAAACTCAGTCCAACAGCCAGCAGTGCGCCAAATGCACGGGGACTTTTAATAACAATCCGTATGCAACGGAACAGCAGCACGAGGTATAGCAGTACCAGGAAGGCGCCGCCCACAATTCCGTATTCCTCCAATATGATCGCATATACCGAATCCGAAAAGGGGTTGGGTACAAAATTTCGCTGAGTGCTGTTGCCTGGTCCTTTGCCAAATATGCCGCCACTGGCAATAGCTATTTTTGATTGCACTACCTGGTAATCCGTTTCCAGGGCAGCACGACGTGTATTACCTTCATTATCTGATTCTATAAAGCGTTCAATTCGCGACTTCCAGGTACTCAAACGCGCGATTTTTTTGACGGTATCATCAGGCAATGTCACAGCGAGTGTAATTAGCAGTGCTGCTGCACCAGCACCTGCCCCCACAACAAGCAATATATGTTTGAAAGCAATTCGTCCTATGAACATTAATAGCAGGCAGGTTGAAAACAACACCAATGCCGTTGAAAGGTTGGCAGGAGCAATTAACCCACAAATACCCGACACTGTTAAAACTATTGGAAGGAAAGCTTTTTTGAAGTCTTTTATTTCGTCCTGTTTTTTTGACAGAAAACGTGCTACATACATAATTAAGGCAAGCTTTGCCAAGTCCGACGTTTGAAATGTAAATCCAATTATTGGCAATGTTATCCAACGAACCCCTTGGTTAATTTCGGTTCCGAAAAACAATGTGTAGGGCAACAATATAAAGCTTAATACCAGCAGTATTTGTGAAATACGACTATAGTATTTAAAGTTCACCTGGTGGCTTAAATACAGCAGCGCCAGCCCGAATAGCAGGAACGACAGGTGCTTGAACAGGTAAAACTCAGTATTGCCACCCTGTTTCTGGTAGGCCAGCGTGCCGGTGGAACTGTACACCGCCAACAAGCCAAATACAGAAAGCAGTATCACTACTCCCCATATCACTGCATCGCCTTTTGTTCTTTTTAGTATCCAGTTCATTTTTAGCATTCAGTTATCAGCCTTCAGCTGTCAGTACTTTAGCTGTTCAGGATTTATAATCCTGAACTTATGAGTAGAGGATTTTAAATCCCTAACTCTATTGGCCGGGATTGCAAATCCCGGTCGGCGGGTAAACAATCCTTTTTGTAGTTGAGATGCTGAAACAAGTTCAGCATGACTATCATCAACTTCAGCCGGTCATTGCTCCAATCCAAAATCAATCTGTAATCAACAAATCAGTAAATCTGTTAATTCATCTATTCCAAATCCCTTTGTACAATTACAAATTCTTTACGGCGCGCTTAAACTGGCGGCCGCGGTCTTCGTAGTTTTCAAACAGGTCAAAGCTGGCACAGGCCGGTGAGAGCAGCACGGTATCGCCCGATTCACCCATTTTGTAAGCCACGTGCACCGCCTCGTTCATCGAGGAAGTATTGACAAGCATTTTCACGTCCTTGCCAAAAGCCTCGTGGATTTTCCGGTTGTCAATACCCAGGCATACAATAAGTTTTACCTTTTCGCGCACCAATGGCTTCAGCATGCTGTAATCATTACCTTTGTCTACCCCGCCTGCTATCCAGATGATGGGGCGCTCCACGCTTTCCAGTGCGTACCAGGCCGAGTTTACGTTAGTAGCCTTTGAGTCATTGATAAAGTCAATGCCGCGCACTTTTCCCACGCTTTCGAGGCGGTGCTCAACGTTTTTAAAGTCAGTCAGGCTTTCGCGTATCACCTCCTTCCGGATGT
>DASPJH010000299.1:0-3173 GCA_035628715.1 Bacteroidia bacterium | reverse complement strand
ATGTGGTGCAGCACCCAGTTGGGTATGCCGCCCCAGAAACTGGCAAGTATGCCTGGCTTGGAGGCCAAAGCTGCGCGAAGAAGATTGTCCTGGCTGTCCCAGTCTCCAAAATAGCTGCCTGCCAGCGAAGTGAAGATAGTTTTGATGCTATCTGCCGCAAACTGGTTGGTATTTATAGTTCCTCCGCAGGAGTTATAGCTGCCCGCGCCTGCGCCCCCGCTCCACAGGTACCAATTGTCCTTTAATGTACTGTAATAATCCACACCGTTCTGGCCGTTTTGGACAATGTTATCATGACCCACCATGGGTGCAAAATTTCTCCAGTTGGATGATGCAATGGTATAGCTTTGGAAGTTATCGTCTATCAATGCCCGGCGTGGAGCCGTTAATAGTTTAAACCTGAAATTGTGGTTTTTCTGAAGATAGTATTTTACCAGGTCGGCATCCGTTTGACTGGCAAAGGCAGGTAGTTTGGTCATGTCTACACGGCCTATAGGTATATCCGCCCCGTCGTTTTCAAACGTATTGGCATCCCATTTACCATCACCCGGCACATTACGGTTCTCTACCCTCGAGGCGCCGGAATTGGAAACGCCCATGTCAAACCAAAAGCCATTGGTATCTGCATAGTAACCATCGCAGGGCCAGGCGCCTTTGTGGTCGGAATGCCCGTCAGGAACTATATTTCCTGAATAGGGGATGGGGATATTGCCCAATAGGAAAACAGCCTTCAGTCCTTTAATGGCTCTTATTTTATTTCTCACATCTTTGGGAGATTCCTTGCGGCCAACCACCAGGCGGTGTATTTGCCAGCCGTCGCCAATCAGGTCCAGTTCCAATTGTTCAATTTCCTGTGCAAGGGGCACTAAATAAGCGCTGTCAACCAATAAGCCTATAACTCCATGCAGGTCGGCAGGCTTGTAGTTAATTCCGGAAAACACATTGCCTAAAGCGGGTGTGGTTCCCCCTTCTTTAAATATAAAGTATTCATAACCTTCACCCATTTTAACAAGGGTATCGGTAAAGGTACTGTCGGTAAGTCCCAGTGTGGCATAGGTGTTTCCCCAATCTTTGGCCTCTTTGCTTTTGCGGAAGAGGCGCAGGCTGGTAGCATCCGTAAATTTTGGCCATTTGAGAGTAATAGAAGGCGGATTTTCCGTCACGGTTACGGAAATAAGTACGCTCCTGTCCCTGTTAAACTGACCCGATAATGGCTTAACGCCCGCCAGTGAACTGAAAATAAATACAATAAGAAGAACCTTAAGGTAGAGTTTTTCCATGCCGACATAGTTAGGTTTGAGTAGGCAAGTTATTGAAAATTAAAATACAAACGGACAACCGTTTTAATTTGTTGAAAAGAGCAGTTTTGCGGCACAACCGGTTATTTTCCGGCAGTTATTTCATATAGGTAGGCTAATACATCCTCTTTGCCGGTCTTTTTTTCCGCCGAAGTAATAAAATAGGGAGGAAGCTCCTCCCAGTTTTTTATCATCTCATCAAAAAAGGTTTTGGTATTGTTTTGCAACTCAGTGGACTTAAGCTTGTCAGTTTTGGTAAAAATCAATCCTACAGGTAAACCATTTTCTCCCAGCATGGTAATAAAATCCAAATCACTCTTCTGAGGAGGCACTCTTGAGTCTATCAGCACAAACACACAATACAGTTCTTCTCTTTTCAGCAGGTAAGTGTTTATCATCGTTTCCCATTTCGCCCGCTGATCCTTTGAGACCTTAGCATAGCCATAGCCGGGCAAGTCTACCAGGTACCAGGCATCGTCAATTAAAAAATGATTGATAGTCTGGGTTTTACCGGGCGTGGAAGATGTTTTGGCAATTTTTCTACCGGTGAGCATATTAATCAGCGAAGATTTGCCCACATTGGAGCGCCCTATAAAAGCAACTTCCGGCTTTCCATCCTTAGGCAGCTTATCCATTAAAGTATAACTGCCTGTAAACCTTACGCTTTCGATTTCCATAAAACAAGGGTAATTTTACTACCTTTGCAAACCTAAAGTTATTAAGCGGAAAAATTTACAATTAAATCGCTTTTAACCGGTATAATAACAGGAATATTGGCTACCGTAACCCCCTATAAAGACAAACAGCTTAGTAAAAAGCAACAGGTGGAAAAAATGTTTGATAACATTGCCCACCGTTATGATTTTCTGAACCATTTCCTTTCCATGGGAATAGACAAAGCATGGAGGCGTACCGCTATCAAAAAACTGAGCGCTGTAAAACCTCAAAGCGTGCTGGATATTGCCACCGGCACCGGTGATATAGCGTTTGAAGTACATAAAAGACTGAAACCCCAAACACTTGTAGGGCTGGATCTGTCAGAAGGAATGCTGTCGTTTGCCAGGGAGAAAGCAAGGAAAAAAGGGCTGAAAAATGCTATAACCTTTGTTAAAGGGGATAGTGAAAATCTTCATTTTGCCGACAATAGTTTCGAGGCTGTAATCGTTTCTTTTGGTGTGAGGAATTTTGAAAACCTTGAAAAAGGACTTACTGAAATAGCAAGGGTGTTAAAGCCCGGCGGCAAGCTGGTGGTACTTGAATTTTCAAGGCCAAAAACCTTTCCGGTTAAACAATTGTATAATTTTTATTTCAGCTATATTTTGCCTTTATGGGGTAAATTAATTTCAAAAGACCAGAGTGCTTACACATACCTGCCCGAATCGGTGAAATCTTTCCCCGAGGGAAATGAGTTTTGCAGGATAATGGAGCGCCTGGGTTTTGGGTCGGTTGAACAGAAACCATTAACATTCGGCATTTGTACGGTTTATTCAGGAATACGGTAATATGGGCAGCATTGCTGATTTCGGCAGGCTGGCAGGGACTAAATGCCCAACAGTTGAATATGCCCAATTACGACGCCCGTAAAACTATTCACTTTGGGTTTACTCTCGGCCTTAATAACAACGATTTTAAAGTGCGCCTGGCAAGGGATTTTCTGAACATTGATACCCTGCAGGGCATAGGTATTAAAAAATTCCCGGGTTTTATACTGGGCGGAATTGCCGATTTTGCTTTAGGCGATTATTTTACTTTACGGACCTTACCATCTATCGCCTTTGCACAACGTAACATCTCTTACCGGTTTGAAAATGCCGCCCGCAACCGCGAAGTAAAGGTAGAATCGGTTTACCTGGAGCTGCCCGTTCATCTTAAAGT
>DASPJH010000298.1:0-2672 GCA_035628715.1 Bacteroidia bacterium | reverse complement strand
ACGCACCCCGCTCACCCCGCCACGGGGTGGGGTTGTTTCATACGGCTATTCTCTACCCCACCCGTAAAGACCTGGCTGTTATTTTCGACCGTTTGCAAAAAGCGCAGTACCCGCTTACCGGCGCATCCGACCACGGCGTTTCGGAAGCTTTATACCTGGACGACCCCGATGCCAATGGCGTGGAACTATACTGGGACCGCCCGAGAGAGCAATGGCCCCTGAATGAAGACGGCAGCCTGAATATGTATACAAAGCCACTGGACCTGGAAGAATTGATGAAAGAGCTGGTGTAAAAACAATTAATAACCGGAATGAACAATTCAATTTACATACGAAGAAAAAATAAAGTATATATAGAAAAAGGTGAAAATTCTTTGACGAATGACACACTTTTCAACCTGTTAAAGAACATTGAAGGAATCGGATTTACTTTCGCCCCGGACCTTATAGAAATTGTTAAAACTCTTCCGGATGAAAAGCTTAAAGAGTTTTACAAACAACTAATTATTGACCTGAAAGAAAATATTGGTGAACATGTTAAATTTAAACCAATGTACCCCAACTTCCCGGACCAGGTTATAAAAGCAAGCAAGGCCGAGCTTTATTCAAATGCTTTTTGGCATTATTTGGGAGACTGGATTGGTATACGCATTCTGCCGAACTATAAAAAAATACAAAGAGAACCACTTAAGGATGGTATCGCTTTAAGGATAATAGACTTAGGCAGTAAAGAAGAATTCGACACAATTTTCACAAGACTTTTAAACGCTAAAACATCAGTTTCTGAAACAGATAAAAAAGATATCGAGTGGTTTATTAAACACTATGGCAATAAAATAACAGACCTTATGCCCGATCAAATTCCGTTAAAGGAAAACGTGGCGTATGTAATTGGGTGCATGCTTAAAAATAACCTGTGCAACAGCGTGTTATTTGAAAAGTACGTTAAAACTGCAACCGATGTGTTAAGAATTGCAGTATCAGTTTCTGATGGAGATATCAGCCTGGCAGAAAATACGAAATTCGTAAATTTATCTAAACCAAACCGGAAGTTATTGCTGAGTGCACTTGAAAATATCGGTTTTATTACTGAAGATATGTTAAGGTATAAAAACCAGTGGAAACGGTTAGGTGAAAAATTGCATCCGTTTGAATATAAAAGCAGGTTTCCTAAATGCTTTGAAGCCTTTGATATAATCAGAAATGATAAGCCATTTGAAACATTTAACGGTAAAGTGGAAAGAGCACTTTTAAAAAAGGACATTATAGCCTCTGCTAACCTGCTTAAAACAAGACCTGGAGAATTAGCCAGGAGACTGGATAAACTGCTGAGGCATGCAACAGATTCAGCAGTTATAATTTCTGAATTCTCCAAGGTTGCTTCAAAAATATCGTCCCCCGTACTTTTACAGGTATACACACACTTTAAGCATAGAAATGCTCCTAAAGAATTAAGAATTTTTTTTCCTAAAGGAAATATCGGTAAAGTTAAAGCAGTTGATAATCTTTTACCCAATATCGATCCAACTGCCTGCAACGAAATTGTAAGCATTTGTGAGAATGCACTTATTGAGAAATTTAAAAAATATAAATCGCTGGGAAAAGTGTACATTGATGAGGAATTAAAAAACTACACCGTACCCTTTGCCCAGCGCTCGGCTTCCAAAGCACTTAAAACAATTTCGCGGGGCAGCAAAATTAAATTGCCCATTGGCAATACAGTGCGCTTTTTTATTTACTGGAAAGATGGTGACGACCGCACAGATATAGATTTATCAGCCCTGGCATTAAACCAGGAGAGCAAATATAAGATGACCATTTCTTACTATAATTTAAAAGACGTAGGCGGACACCATAGCGGAGACATAACTTCAGCACCTGATGGTGCTTCAGAGTTTATTGATATTGACATATCAAAATGCCTCGAACAAGATATCAGGTATGTTCTGATGAGTGTGAACTCATTTACGCATCAGCCATTTTGCAATTTGCCCGTTTGTTTTGCAGGGTTTATGATAAGGCAGTTTCCAAACAGCGGCGAAATTTATGATCCATTAACGGTTGAAAATAAATTTGATTTAACAGCTAATATGAAAGTCGCCATTCCCATTATTATTGATCTTTATGAGAGACAGGTTATCTGGACAGACCTTTCATTAAAAGGAGACCCCGCAACACATAATAATGTGCACAATAACCTGTCTTCAACAACAGTAATTAATAAAGCAATGACAACGCTAATAAAACCTAATCTATATGATTTATTTAGCCTGCATTTAAAAGCAAGGGGTGAAAAAGCGTTTGATATTAACGAGGCAACCACTATTTTTGCTGTGAACAGTGGAATAAAACCAACCGATATTGATGTGCTGGTATCGGAGTATTTATAAAATATTGAGGGCTATTTAGTCGCTTCCTTCTAATGCTTCAAACTAGCGACTAATCTTCCCCTCTTTCACTCTATAGCATACATGCTGATGCTTAAGTGCAGGTGGCTTCTGAACAGTATACTTCAGCACCAGGACGTTACGGGAGAACTGCCGCAAAATTTTTTTACTCAAATCTTGCCCAAAACATCTTTTTTCCAATTAGTAATTGTGGAAGCATATACTTCCGGAAAAACCTTAAAAAGTGTCCAATAAACTGGTCGTAACACCGTAACACTCGTAACA
>DASPJH010000297.1:0-5723 GCA_035628715.1 Bacteroidia bacterium | reverse complement strand
TTGTACTCTTTATCTCCTTTTTCAATCTCAAAGGTTTTCCATAAAAAATCTTCCACGGAAACTTTTGAAGGCAAAAACGACTGAACAAACTGGCGGTAGGTAAGATTGGTAGCGTCTTCAATCACAACGGTATCATCCGTTACCCCCAGCGCCACCAGGCAGTTCCATTTTTTACAAAACCCTTTGTGGCGCAGTGTGCCCCGTATAACGGTTTGCGCTTCTTTTATCCCGTATGGTTCTATGTATTTTAATGAATCCCGGTTCACATAGGCATCATAGGTTTCATCACCCGGCACCTTAATTTTTTCAATCTGCGAAAACACCCTGTGATAAGGCAGGTAATGCATCGTGCCGCCATCCAGGTAACGGGCCGTTCCCTGCCCTGCCAGCACTACATTACGGGGATTCCATGATATTTTATAGTTCCAGGGGTTATCGTCGCTTTCTTTGGCAACCAGTCCTCCGCAATAGGATTTGAAAACAGATACGGTTCCGCCCTCATCGTGCACAGTATCAATTATTTTTTTGGCAGACATGTGATCAATACCCGGGTCGAGTCCCATTTCTGTTAAAAATAACAGGCCTGCGTCTTTTACGGCAGCCGAAAGGTCTTTAATTTCAGGAGAGGTGTACGAAGCTGTAAGCAGGCTTTTGCCATAGGTAAGGCAATCGTATGCTATCAGCGAGTGCAATGAAGCCGGTAATAATGATATTACAATATCCGAATCTTTTATATATTGCTCCCTCTCCTTCTCATCAGTGGCATTAAACGCTACAGGAATACAGTTGGGGAGTTTTGCGGTAATAGTTTCAGCGTGTATTTGGTCGGCATCGGCAACAATAACTTCCCAATTTTCAGCCTGGGAATGGTCTGAAAGGTACTTAACCAGGTAAGAAGAAGATTTGCCGGCTCCGATGAGCAGGATTTTACGCATGGTGGCAAAACTATGATAAGTAATCCAAATCCAATGTTAAATTTTACTGTTATTTAACCCTGAAATAACCTGCTAATAATTTTAGAAAGTGAAAGAGATAAAGAAGAAAACCAGCGAGATAAGTGTATATAATTCTGAAAATGAATTAGAAGATAACCTATTTGTGCTGCTGCAAAAAGCCAAAAATATTTTATCCCAGTCATATTCCCCATATTCAAAATTCCGGGTGGGATGTGCACTGCAATTAACCGATGGAACTATAATTACAGGCACCAACCAGGAAAATATTGCATACCCTTCAGGACTTTGTGCTGAACGCGTGGCCATATTTTCAGCTGGCAACAGCCACCCTCATACTCCTCCTGAAATTATTGCTATTACTGCCGCATCTGAAAAAGGAAAAGTACTGCACCCGCCTACTTCCTGCGGGGCCTGCCTGCAGGTAATGGACGAATACGAACGGCGTTTCGGTGTGGAGCTAACCATCATACTTTCAGGAGAATCGGGCGAAGTATATGTTGCTCAGGGGGTAAAAACCTTTATGCCCTGGCGGTTTGACAGCGATTTGGTGGGGTAGCCGGTTATCGCAGCAGTGTTACGCTGCCTGAAAAAGTTTCGATTATTAATCTGCCCCTGCGCATTCCTTTTACTGAAATGCTGTACATATATGCACCTTCGGGGCATTGCGTGCCTTTATAAGTGCCGTCCCACTGGCTGTTAATACCGGTGCCTTCGTACAACAGCTCACCCCAGCGACTGAATATTTTCATAGTTAAAGCCCTGATATCTTCACCTATTACTCCGAAACTACTGTTCATTCCGTCGTTATTGGGGGTAAAGGCACTGGGAATATAATACCACGTATCACAAAACAGGTTGATGCTGTCGCTGGCCATGCAGCCGTTACGGGTTACGGTGACCCGGTAAGTACCCGGCTTGCTTACTGTTATTGACGACGATGTTTCGCCTGTATTCCATATATATTCACCGCTGTCGCTTACATTCAGGGTTATAAACTGCATATCGCAGATATTAGTATCAGCACCAATATTTACACCAGGTTTGGGCAGCATATCAATATAGGCAGTATCCGTAATAGTGCAAAACTTATTACTGATGGTTATACTTCGTTTACCTGTTTTAAACACCTTTATTGAAAGGGCGGTATCGCCATTATCCCACTTGTATTTAACACCGTTGCCCTGTGGGGGAATGCTGAGTGTAACATAATCACAGGTGGAAATATCTTTGATTATACCGGGCAGGTTTATTTGCGCAATATCAACAGTATCTCCATTATCGCACGAGTTACTGTCCTTCACGGTTACTGCATATATACCTGGCTTGTTCACCAGTTTGGTTACGGTGGTATCGCCGGTGTTCCACAGGTATTTTTTTGCGCCGGCACCTGCATCCAGTAGGTGTTGAAACTGGCCGCAAAAAGCAGTATCGCTGCCCAAAAACACTGTAAAAGGTTTTTTTACCTTCACCTGCACTGTGTCATTAAAAAAGATATTTCCATGTTGAATATTTACCGAATATATACCAGGTGTTCTTACAATAATTGCAGGCCCAGTATCGCCCGTGCTCCATTTAATTTTCGTTCCGGCCGGATAACGTGTATCAAGCACAGCTGAATCCCCCTCGCAAAAGGAAATTTCACGGTCTAATCCTTTCCTGAAAACAAAATTGGGATAATACGGTCCCCCAAGCATTATATCTCTGCCCGCCAGGCTAATAGCATAGTGTTTAAAATCGCACGCCAAACCGGGCAAATCGGGGTTATTAATCACCGATAAAGAATCGGTTTTATTATGGAACACATAGATTTTTCCATCAGGACCCAGTTGCATTCCTGTAATACTACCAGCACTGATTATGGAAATTGTGCCTACTATAGTAAGGGAATTTGCGATACTTGCCGAATCCCAAACAGAAAGGTCATATTGCTTAATTACCACACTGTTTGCCAGGCGTTCGTTTATGTATAGATAACGGGATCGTGGCGAAAATTCTCCAAAATATAAAGAAGGATTTTGTGGTATTAATATTCTATCGGAAATAATGCCTGTTGCGTTGTCAAATTTGTGAAGGTTTAACCAATATTTGCCTGTAACGGAATTGACAGAATGCATACCAGCAAGTATTTTACTGCTGGGTGAAAACCTGCAAAAGATGTTTGCCTGGAAAAAGGGTATATTTTTGCTGTTATTTTGTACTTTTTGTGTATCAACGGTTTCATTCACCGTACGAACACAATTAAATGTGTTGGAAAACCTATCCGCGCATCCTATCCAATAATCTTTTTGGTTGGCATGTAATGCATACGCTACGCCCTCAGTGGGGTGGGATAAAATAGGCTGGCGGGATACAGTTACTTCGCCATACCCGTTATCACCATCCATATCAATTATTGAGTACCGCACAAACTTGTTTACGCTCTGAAATTCACCTGCCGGACAGTTGAACAAATAATACAGATGGTCGCTTCCGGGAACGGGCAGCACCATAGACCCCATCACGGCGCTGTTTATCTGGTAAAATGGCAGAAACACTCCATTTTTCATTGGCTGGTGTTTACGGTTGTACACAGTATCTCCATTGGTATAAAAAAGCAGGTTGCCGTTTTTATCACAAATGCCTGATGAAGATTCAAAAGTGTACATTGAACTGTTAGTTAAAGGCGTTGGCGGCGTAGTGTTAAAATCAAGTCCCGCATGATTACCAAAATACCATACGTTATATTCTTTCTGCCCGTTTGCGGCAAAAAAGCAGCACAGGCAGGTAAAAAGAGCTAATAAACGACAGGATAATCTGTTACAGCCAGGGTTCATCAGAAAGGTATTCACAATCAGATGGTAAACCTGTAAAAAGGGTTGCGCCCGTCATTAACCTTTTTTACACCTTTAACTTGCATTTTTTGCAAACTCTGCCCATTTTCAAAGTTTACCAATATTATCTATATAGGATTTATACTTTTGCTAAATAAAGCCTATGAAAAAAGTATATCTTTTGCTGATTGCATTGACAGCTGCTTTACGGCTGACTGCGCAATCCCCTTCCAGCACGTACCTTGTCAGTATTTATAATAACGCGGTTTCATTGCCTGCCGTAAAATTCAGTCCGCTGCACCCCGGTGTGCAGGTAGGCTTTGAGAAAATATGGAAAGAGAAAAACCGCTGGACACTGGCGCAAAACTTCAAGCTGGGGTATTTTTACCAGCGGCTGGCTCACCACGGCATTCCGCTATATACCCAGTTGGGTTATAAATACCGGTTTTATAAGAACTTTAAAATAGCCGCCTACCTGGACGCCGGGTATATTCACACATTCAGCGATATCGGCATATATAAGCTCAATGGTAACGGCGAATATGAAAAATCGGGCAAGGCCGGCAAAGCCCACGCCACGTTTGGCCACTCGCTTACCCTGAGCCACACATTTACCGGTTCAAAAGCGGTTATCACACCCTTCATCCAGCACCAGTTCTGGATGATGACGCCTTTTGTTAAAACCTATGTACCTATGCTGCCCAACAGCGCTTTTCATGTTGGGGCCTATTTTTCCATCAACAAAAACAACTAAACTATGAAATCCTTTTTTACACTTATAATCGCCTTATTAATAATAACTTCATCCTGTAAAGACCCTGCAATCCCCCCTACTTCCAACTGTGATATTGATTTTGCCGACAGCACTGCCAATCATCCCAAAGCTGCCGTATACCAGGACATCGTTAACCGCTACGTTAAAAAAGGACTGCCGGGCGTTACTTTATACATACGTGATAACAACGGGGTATGTATAGTTTCTGCCGGTAAAGCCGATATTGAAAAGAACGTTAAAATGAGTCCCTGCGTAGTATCTAAAGTGGCAAGTATTACCAAAATGTTTGTGGGCACGCTCACACACATGCTGGTAGAAGAAGGGGTACTTAATTACGATGATCCGGCCTCTAAATACCTTTCGCCTGAAATAGTGGAAAAGGTACCCAATGCCGGTTGCGCTACCATACGCAACCTGATGAACCACACTACCGGCATTTATGATATTACCGCAGACACCAAATTTTACCTGGAAGTGCTGAATAACCCCGACCAGGAATGGTCGTCGGAAGAGTTGGTAAAGTTTGCTTATGGTAAAGATGCCCAGTTTAAATGCGGCGATACAGCATCATACTCAAACACCAACACCCTCCTCCTGGGCCTTGTAATTACCAAAGCTACCGGCACACCTCATGCCCAGCTTGTGAAGGAACGCATTATTGATAACCTGGGACTGAAGCATACGTATTATTACTCCAATGTTTCGCTTCCGCCAAATACCGCCCAGGGTTATTATGATTTATTTAATAACGGCACCATTGCCAATGTATCCAACTACAATACAGGCAGCGGTAATGGGTACGGCGGTATGTACGGCACGGTTAGCGATATGGCAACCTTTGTGGATGCTCTTTTCAGGGATGAAACCTTGCTCACACCCGCCAGCATGGCTGCCATGAAGACGTTTCGCGAAGAAGGCCCCTCCATCTTTCTTGGGTTGGGAGCTATGCGCAGGTTTGGCTACAAAGGCGCTGACAAATTCGGCTATGGGCATACAGGACGTGATTTAGGCTATAGTGCTGATTTATTTTATTTCCCTAACCAGCAAACCACCATGAGTTTTATCGTAAACTACGGCACCAACGCTACAACATCGTTAAAACAGGTGTTTTTGGATTTTGAAAACGAGGTGCTGGATGAGATTTATAAATAAACAACCGGGTTAATTAGGTAATAGATAACG
>DASPJH010000296.1:0-6673 GCA_035628715.1 Bacteroidia bacterium | reverse complement strand
GTTGGGCTCTATTACCCTTGCTGATTTCCCTTGTTCCAACACCACTTTCAGGCGTTCCAGCAGGTCAGCCTCTTTTTTAGCCAATGGGTCGCCGCCGGTTTTGGCCATCTTGGCCACTTTGGCCAGGCGTTTTTCCACCGTATCCAGGTCTTTCAGCTGAAGCTCTGTATCAATAATCTCTTTATCCCTAACAGGGTCAACGCTGCCGTCAACGTGTATTACGTTGGGGTCGTCAAAGCAGCGCACTACGTGTATAATTGCATCCGTATTGCGGATATTTCCCAAAAACTGGTTGCCAAGTCCTTCACCCTGGCTTGCACCCTTTACCAGCCCGGCTATATCAACAATCTCAACCGTGGTAGGAACCAGCCGCTGTGGATTTACCAGCTTGGCCAACGCATTCAGACGCTCATCGGGGACGGTGATTACACCCACGTTAGGCTCAATAGTGCAAAAAGGAAAATTGGCTGCCTGTGCTTTTGCATTGCTCAAACAGTTAAATAAAGTTGATTTACCTACGTTGGGAAGTCCCACTATACCGCATTGTAATGCCATTTTTATAAAATTCTAAATTCTAAGTATTAAATTCTAAATTGGTTCGTTGCTAGCCTTTAGCTGTTGGCTTTTAGCCGTTAGCGTTTTTTTAAAATTGGTTAATTATCTAATTAGCTGATTTTTATAATTTCGCTAATATCCGCCATTATTTTATGGGCAAGGGTATTGGCTGTGCTTTCGCTCTGGCTTTCGGCATAAATACGGATAATAGGCTCGGTGTTTGATTTGCGCAGGTGCACCCACTCTTTATCAAACTCTATTTTCAGGCCGTCAATCACATTTACGGGCTGGGTTTTGTATTTATCACGCACCTTTTTCAGCACGTTATCCAAATTAATACCTTCGGTTAATTGTATTTTATTTTTCGAGATATAATAATCAGGATAGGTATTCCGCATAATGCTCGACATCTTGTCAAACTTGGCCAAATGGCTCAGGAAAAGGGCAATGCCCACCAGGGCATCCCGGCCGTAGTGCAATTCAGGGTAAATAATACCACCATTGCCTTCACCGCCGATAACCGCGTTTTCTTCCTTCATCATTTTCACCACGTTTACCTCCCCTACTGCGCTGGCAAAATAGTTGCCTTTATGCTTTTCAGTTATATCCCTTAACGCCCTTGATGAAGAAAGATTCGAAACCGTATTGCCGGGTTTGCTTTTCAATACATAATCGGCCACGGCCACCAGTGTATATTCCTCCCCAAACATACTTCCGTCGTCACACACCAACGCCAGGCGGTCTACATCAGGATCTACCACAATTCCCAAATGCGCCTTGTGAAACTTTACCTCTCCGCTGATAGCTGAAAGATGCTCAGGCAGCGGCTCAGGGTTGTGTGGAAATTTACCGTCAGGCGTGCAGTACAGCTCAATTATCTCTTTCACACCCAGCGCCTTCAACAGTTTAGGCACCGCTATACCGCCGCTGCTGTTTACTGCATCTACCACTATTTTAAAGTTTTTGGCTTTAATGGCAGCAACATCCACCAATTCCAGCGCCAGTATTTTCTCTATATGTTTATCCAGGTAGGTATCGTCCAGCCTGTAAGTACCCATGTGGTCAACGGTGGCATATTCTATCTGCCCGCTTTCGGCCAGTTCAAGCACTTCTTTGCCGTCTGCATCCGATATAAACTCGCCTTTTTCATTCAGGAGTTTCAGGGCGTTCCATTGCTTGGGATTATGGCTGGCAGTAAGGATGATCCCTCCTGCGGCATTCTCATCAGGCACCGCTATTTCAACGGTTGGGGTTGTACTAAGTCCCAAATCCACCACTTCAAATCCCAGCCCCATCAGCGTACCGGCCACCAGGTGGTTTACCATTTCGCCGGAGATACGGGCATCACGGCCAATTACTATTTTTTTGTTTTCTGATTTGGTTTTCAGCCAGCTGCCAAAGGCCGAAGTGAACTTTACAACATCTACGGGAGTAAGCGCATCGCCGGGCAGGCCGCCAATGGTTCCCCTGATTCCTGAAATAGACTTAATTAATGTCATTCTTTTTAAAAAGTTTGCAAAGATAGTAATTACCCTTTCAACCCGCGTACCGTTTTTGAGTTCTTAGCCACCCGGTTAGAAATTTAACATTCGGCTAAGCAGTTACAATGTATTTTTGCAGAATAGATAACTGTAAAATGAAAAGCCTGAAATTTTGGGTGTTTTTTACCCTTGGAACTATTGTATTTACTGACAGCAGGGCGCAAGCGACCGGCGACTTAATGATTGCCTTTTATAACGTGGAAAACCTGTTTGACACCCTGGACGACCCGAATAAAAAAGACGAAGAGTTTACCCCCGCCGGTGATAAACAATGGAACAGCGAACGCTACCAGAATAAGCTGACCAACCTGGCAAAAGTTATCAGCAGTATGAACGGTGGCAAAGGCCCGGATATTTTAGGAGTGTGTGAGATAGAAAATTTCAGGGTGCTGAAAGACCTGGTGAAACAGCCTGAGCTGAAAAAAATGTACTATGGCATTGTTCACATGGAGTCTAAAGACGATCGTGGTATTGACATAGCCTTGTTGTATAAAGAGCATGTATTGCCGGCGGTGAGCTTTAGCATGTACGCCGTTCCCCTGCCTGATACCGTGCCGCCTACCCGCGATATTATGCTGGTGGAAACAGAAATTGATGAAAAACCGTTAAGCTTTATAATATGCCATTTTCCTTCACGGTCGGAAGGCCGGGAAGCGTCGGAATATAAACGTATTGAGGCTGCCCGCGTAGTGAAACACATTACCGATTCGTTATTAAAGGAAAATCCAAATGATAATGTAATTATTATGGGGGATTTTAATGATGAGCCCTCAGACAGCAGTATCAGCAAGGTGATTGGAGCCTGTGATGCCGGAAATACTGACAAACCCTGCCAACTGACGAACCTTATGTATCCGCTTAAAACAAAAGGCCTGGGCAGTTATAAATACCGCGAGGAGTGGAATATGCTGGATCAGTTAATAATCAGCCGTAACCTTTTAATTGGAAACGGGTTTAAATATGTGGACGGATCAGCCGGTATTTTTTCAGAAGAATGGATGAAACAAACCGACCCTAAGTATTTTGGCTCGCCCCTACGCACGTTTGGGGGCCGCAAATACCTGGCGGGCTACAGCGACCATTTCCCGGTATATATGTATCTAAGCGTGAAATAACAGGCTGATTTTTAAAGTATGGCAGTAAAAAAAGTGGTTTTAAACAAGGCGGTAAAAGCAACTGCAATAGCCAAACCGGCAAAAAAGAAGGTGGTGAAGAAGAAACCGATAAAAGCTAAAAAAGTGGCTGTTATTCCCCTGCGCGACCGCGAACTAAGCTGGCTTACTTTTAACGACCGGGTATTGCAGGAGGCCGTAGACCCCAACGTTCCGCTGCTTGAAAAACTAAAATTCCTTTCTATATTTTCTTCCAACCTCGACGAGTTTTTCAGGGTGCGGGTGGCCAGCCTGCGCCGCCTGATTGAATACCAGCGGAAAAACAAACTGAAAGAACTGGCTGCCAACGAAATGCTGATGAACGATATACAGCAAACGGTGATGAAACAGCAGGAAAAATTTAACGAAACCTACGAGCATGTAAAAGACGAGCTGGCCAAGCAAAAAGTATATATAATTAACGAAACCCAGCTGAACCAGCAGCAAAAAAACGAACTGCGGCTGTATTTTAAGCAGCAGGTAATATCAGCGCTTTTCCCAATTATTTTAGACCACCTGAGGGCTTTTCCCTTCCTGCGCGACCGCTCTATTTACCTGGCGGTGAAAATGAGCAGGAAGGATAATATCCTCCGCCATAAATATGCGCTGATTGAAATTCCGCCGCCGGAGGTTATCAGCCGGTTTTATGTAATCCCAAAAAGCGATAAAAATACGTATGTTATCCTGCTGGATGATATAATACGCAACTCGCTGGAGGAGATTTTTGCCAGCTTTGAGTACGATACGTTTGAAGCCTACACCATTAAGCTTACCCGCGATGCAGAGCTGGATATTGATACCGACCTTTCGGAAACCCTTATTGAGCGCATTACCAAAAGCCTGAAGGTGCGCCATAAAGGCGATCCGGTGCGGTTTATTTACGACCGAAATATACCGGAAGATATGCTGCAGTTTCTTATCAGCAAGCTAAAACTGCCAGCTCATAGCCTGATACCGGGCGCACGCTACCATAATTTCAGGGATTTTATAAATTTCCCCGCTTTGGGACTTGAAAAATTCAAGTACCCCGCTATGCGCCTGATACCTATCCCGGATATTGACAAGGCCCGGCTGATAATGGATGTGATTAAAAAAAGGGATGTACTGCTGCACCACCCCTACCATTCGTTCGACTACCTGATACGGCTGCTGCGCGAGGCGGCTATTGACCCCGCAGTGTATGCTATTAAAATTACGCTGTACCGCGTGGCCCGCCATTCCAACATTGTAAATGCCCTGATAAACGCAGTGCGTAACGGAAAAGAAGTAACCGCCGTTATTGAGCTCCAGGCCCGCTTTGATGAAGAGTCTAACCTTTACTGGACCCAACGGTTGCAGGAGGAAGGGGCTAAGGTGGTATTTGGAAAGCCTACTCATAAAATACACGCTAAAACCTGCCTTATTTACCGTAAAGAAAGAAAGCGCACGGTGCTGTATGCCCATTTTTCAACCGGTAATTACAATGGTGTAACCTCGCGGATGTATTGCGATATGGGCCTGTTAACCGCCGACCCCCGGCTTACCGCGGAGGCGGTAAAGCTGTTTAGTTTTATTAATAGTTTCCCCCGGGCCGGCTACCAGTTTAAGCACCTTTTGGTAGCGCCTTTTCACATGAAAAAGGAGTTTATTAAATGCATTGAGGATGAAATAAAAAATGCTAAAAAAGGTAAGCAGGCTTATATACTGGCTAAAATGAACAGCCTTGTGGACGAAGCGGTGATTGAAAAACTATACCAGGCCAGTAAAGCCGGTGTAAAGATAAGGCTGATAGTGCGGGGTATATGCAGCCTCATCCCGCAAATGGAAGGATGGAGTGAAAATATTGAGGCCATCAGTATTATTGACCGCTTTTTGGAACATACCCGCTGTTATGTGTTTTGCAACGGCGGAAAAGAGAAAATGTACCTTTCATCGGCAGACTGGATGGGCCGCAACCTTGACCACCGTATTGAGGTGGCCTTTCCCGTGTATGATCAGGAAATTCAGAAAACCATACGCGATATTCTGGAAATCCAGTGGAACGACAACGTTAAAGCCCGCATATTAGACGGCGTGAACGATAATACCTTTCGCCCGTTTGCCCTGCCCGTCATCCGCGCACAGGAAGAAATTGATGATTATTTGCTGGCGAAGCTGGAGGGATAATAGCTAACCCGTTGTTCGAAATTCCTTTTTGGTGTGATTTTATGCTTTTTGAACTGGATTAAAATCCAGTTCTGTTAAGATTACATGGAAAAATCAGGTTTAAACCTGATTTTCCATGTAATCTCAACAAACCGGGGTTTCAACCCCGGTTATTATAAATAGTTTCGAACAACGAATTAACTGATAATATCAGTAATAACCTGGTATCAATTTCCGGCACACTTTTTTCCCTACCTTTGCCCTTAGCAGAAAGGTCCGTCGCTCTTTAAATTTTAAGGGGAGGAAAGTCCGGGCAACACAGGGCGCCATGCTTGCTAACGGCAAGGTGCGGTAACGTACAGAAAGTGCCACAGAAAATAACCTCCCGACTTGTCGGGGAAGGGTGAAAACGTGGGGTAAGAGCCCACGCGCTCCGGTAGTGATACCGGGCGGGGTAAACCTCATGGGTTGTAACACCAAGTAAACCCCGGTGGAGCGCTGCCCGCGCCAAAGGTTCCCGAAAGGGGCCTGCCGGGAAGGGTAGGTGGCTGGAGCCTGCGGGCAACCACAGGCCTAGATAAATGACGGAAATGTGCTGAATTTATTTCAGTGCTGAACAGAACCCGGCTTACTCTTCTGCTTTTCTTGTATGAACTTGGATTGCGGCAATAGGATTTAAAAACTAATTAACGTAACTATCTGGCCTTTGCGCCTTTTAACCGGGCTGAACTTTCAAATACCGATTTTAATTATCAGTGCCTTTGTGTTAAACAAACTTTACTGAACATTTATAATTGCCACTTAAAACTTTATGATTTTTTGAATGTAATTTTTATACCTTCGTTTTTTTTGAAACACTTAGGTGGTAGTATTATATGGCAAACATCCTGATTATTGACGACGAGAAGAGTATCAGAAACACCCTTAAAGAAATTCTTGAGTATGAGGGGTACAAGGTAGAAGAAGCCGCTGACGGGCAGGCAGGCCTTGAAATGCTGGAGCAGCACGATTTTGACGCTGTTTTATGCGATATTAAAATGCCCAAGATGGACGGGATGGATGTGCTGTCAAAAGCTGCCGAAAGCTCTCCCGATGTGCCCTTTATTATGATTTCTGGCCACGGCACCATTGAAACCGCCGTGGAAGCCACCAAAAAAGGGGCCTATGACTTCCTCCAGAAACCACCGGATTTAAACCGCCTGCTGATTACCCTGCGCAATGCAGTGGATAAAAACAAGCTGGTGGTAGAAACCAAGATATTAAAGCGCAAGGTTACCAAAACCCGCGAGATTATAGGCGAGT
>DASPJH010000295.1:0-3547 GCA_035628715.1 Bacteroidia bacterium | reverse complement strand
AGAAGGCGATCCATGGATGAGCATTAAAAACAGCTCGGCACAAAATACCTACTATTTTTATAAGAACGGTAAATTTGACACCGTTTCATTTCCAACGGCCCGCAATAGTGAAACTGTTGTTATGCCCATAGGAAATACATTAATTTTTGAAAGAAGTTTTACCTTACACTCAATGCCCCTGTCAATCAGGAAGGGGCCATTAAACAGCACCATACTTCAATTGCCTACTGAGCATATTAATGACTGCATTTATATAAAAGACAGCGCGATACTATGCATATACGATAATAAAATATTGGCATTTAAAAATAACAGCATTATTGATTCTGCATCTTTCCCGGCACCATTGCAGGGGTTATACAAAGACAACGGCAATAATTTATGGATACTTTCAAAAAACGGAGCTTATGTATTTAATGGCTCTACGCTTTCGGATTCTCCGGAGTATTATTTTGAAACCAAAAACATTACCGGGATGCTACAGGATGCAGAAGGAAACTATTGGTTTACCACTCTTGACCAGGGAGTATTTATGGCCACCTCCCTGCAGTTTAAAAATAACACTGTTATAAATGAAAAAATAACTGACCTTGCTGTTTGTAACAATAAATTATACGGCACTACATTTTCAAGGAAAATATTTACCGTAACAGGGGGAGCAACCAGGTATCAATCTGCCACCACCCGTAAAAACATCAAGCGGTATAATGAAGCCTGCATCATATTAGGCAATCAGTATATAATAAATCCAGACGGAAGTATTATTGAAAGCATGGCAGTTACTATGCAAAAGTGCTACACATGGTATAACAATAATATATTTACAGGTTTCACAAAGGGCTTTCAATTTGTAGATGCTAACGGAAAAAGATTTTTCTCCCGCGATAAAAACTTTAAGCTGAGGGTAATAAGCTGTTGCAATAACGGTAAGGATATGGTATGGATAGGCACACTATTCGGACTGTATTCATTTTCCCCGGTTAATTATGAAATAAAAAAAATTGAGCTTTTAAAGCAACGTACCAATGTTCTTGCATACGATAACTCCACCAAAACCCTGATTGCAGGTACTGCAGGAGAAGGATTGTATTTTATTCGTGGCTCTTCAAAAAAAGTGATAACAGAAGCTGATGGGTTAGCGGCAAACTATATAAATACCCTGCTGTTGCAAAACGATACATTATGGGTGGGCACTAATAAAGGGCTTAGCCGGGTTATACTAAGCCCTGATGGTACCCCCGGGCATATTGAAAGCTATAGCCGGGAAGACGGGCTTGCGTCTAACGAAATAAACGTTTTTGCACTGCATAATAATCTTATCTGGATTGGCACAAATAAAGGTCTTACCTACGTAAATCCTGCTGCACTGACGCCCGGAAAGCCAGTTAAAATCCCGGTTTATCTCACCAATGTGGTTATTAATGATTCCCTTTACAAATGGGATAAAAAAGATTTGTTTCTGAAGCATGACCAAAAGAACTTAACAATTAATTATTCTAACGTGGTTTTTGGAAAGCCGTCAGCAACAGCCTATTATTACAAACTTGACGGTCTGCATACAACCTGGGTTAAAACCTCCGAAAAAAATGTAAAGTTTATGAACCTGCCGCCCGGGTCGTATACCTTTCACGTGGCTTCAGCAGGCCCAAACAATACTGTTGACTTAGACCACACTGCCTCTGTTAAAATATTTATTGCCCGGCATTTCACCCAAACGTGGTGGTTTATAACCATCTGCGTTGTTACCGGCCTTTTGCTGATCATTTATTCGTTGTACCTGTATATCCGCAATCATAAAAAGAAACTGGCCGTTCAAAGAAATATTATTCTATCAGAACAAAAAGCCCTGAGGGCGCAGATGAATCCTCATTTTATATTCAATGCTCTTAATTCTGTTCAATATTATATTACCGAAAATGATAAACGGTCGGCGGGTATTTTTCTTGCAAAATTTTCCGGCCTGATACGGTCTGTGCTTGAAAACTCTAACCAAAGCACAGTTTCCCTGGAAGAAGAACTGGATACAGTTAAAAAATACCTTGAACTTGAGCAAATACGGTTTGGAAACAGGTTCCACTATCAAATTAATATTGATGACACCCTGTCTTTAAGTGACATCAAAATACCTGCCATGCTGATACAGCCATTTCTTGAAAATGCTATTTGGCACGGCCTTATGCCCAAAAAAGAGCAGGGCAACCTTTATTTTTCAGTTAGGCACGAAGGCAATGAAGTGATTTGCATTATTGAAGACGACGGTATAGGCAGGGAGCAGGCCGCCCTGATTAAGCGCAACAAACCGGGGCATACATCTTCGGCAATAAAAAATATTGAGGAGCGCCTAAACTTTATTAAGCTATTATTACGTATTAATATAAAACTGGCAATTGAAGATTTATTTGATAGTAACAATAAAAGTGCAGGAACAAGAGTATATTTAAAAATTCAAATGCAAAAATAAGCTTATGATTAACGCTGTAATTATTGACGACGAAGAAATCAGCCGTAAAACGCTGGCCAACATACTCAATGAGTATTTTCCGGATATAAAGCTATGTGGAACTGCCTGCACGGTGGAAGAAGGTATTTCGGCAATCCGCAAATATACTCCCCGGCTGGTTTTTCTTGATATTGCAATGCCAGATGGAGATGGCTTTGAAGTATTGGAAAACACGCGCGATATACCCTGCAAAACCATTTTTATAACCGCTTACCACAATTACGCTATCAGGGCTTTTGAGTTTTCAGCGCTGCATTACCTTTTAAAACCCATTAATATTGAAGAACTTGAGCGTGCCATCAACCGGTTTTCAGCTTCAGGCACAGTCGAGTTTGAACACGAGCGCATTGAGATTTTAAAACAGGGTATGCAGGACACCATTAAAAAAATTGCCCTGCCCACCAATGACAGCATACTGTTTGTTGAGCTTGACCATATAATACGGTGTGAGGCCAGCCATAATTACACCATCTTTTACCTGAAAAATAAGGGCACCGCGGTAATGTCCAAATCTTTACAGAATTACGAGAAGTTATTAACCCCTTATAATTTTTTCAGGGTGCATGATAAACACCTTGTTAACCTGAAATATGTAGACCAGTACCGCAGGGGCAAAGGTGGTTTCGCTGTGCTTGAGGATGGCAGCGAGGTGGAAATATCCATCCGTAAAAAGGACGATTTTTTGCACCAGATATCCATATTTACCGGAAAATAAAACCGGGTATCCTGCCGCAAAATTTAATGATTGATTCATACACGGTTGAACAGCCAGGCCGTTAAATGCGGCCTGCATTTTACTCTCGGGGCAAACTTTAGTTTTTGTGGCATGTTGGATAAACAGGCCGGGTATTCTCCGGCTGTCACTAATCAATACCGCTATGAATGAGAATATGCACCAGGCAAAAGACAGTAAGGTGATTCCTATGACATCCGTTACTGCGGGAAAAGGCGCCGAAGTAAGGGAGGATGTGTTTTACTACACCAACCAGATTGTAAATATTGTAATGCTGGGCAACCCCCGCGGCGGGAGCTGGATACTGGTGGATG
>DASPJH010000294.1:0-2527 GCA_035628715.1 Bacteroidia bacterium | reverse complement strand
CTTTTATTTTATACAGACGGAATTAAAGTATGGAACCGCAGGCATGAGATAATGAAAAACGGGGATTATGTTATATCGACATCAGCTGATATTTTGATTATTCCTTTTCTTAATGATGACAAAAAATATTATATCGTTGGTGGATACTTGAATTGTTATTACGCAATTGTAGACATGAGAGGTGATGGCGGACTTGGCGAAGTAATATTTTCTGACAGAATGAGACGGGTAGCATTTACCTCACTTTTTTTTGTAGCAACAAAACATGCAACCGATAATGCATACTGGCTAACAACCTATGTTGACCACAAGGATTCAAGCATATTTTATTCGCATTACATTGATGATACGGGTATTGACAGAAAACCTGTTAAAACACTATTGCCAATACCTTCTCATGGGAAGCGGCTGGGCGAAGCGACTACCTCCGGGGATGGTAGCTTAATAGCTATTTCATATTACTCAACATCGCTCCCTTCCGTCAGGGTTTTTACATTTGACAAGCATTGCGGCAAAGTAAGCAACCCGGTATCATTACCAATAAGGTCCGACTGGGAAAATTCATTTGGTGTGTGTTTTTCTCCTGATAAAAGTAAACTGTATGTAACGTATGCCTCCATGCCGGGATATTTAGTTCAGTATTCGGGGCCGGATTATCAGAATTGGGAAATTATTGATTCCTCAGCTTCCAGGTTTATGGGATTACAACTTGGTCCCGACAATAAAATTTACATTTGCGTTGATACTTTACTCAATAAGCCCTCGCAATGGATTGGAGTTATTCACAATCCCGATAAAACCGTTAAAGAATTAGATTATACAAAGCATTATATCGATCTGGGAAACGGCCGCAACAGCAAGTACAGGCTTCCAACCATGATACAGGACAGGTCGCCGCTTGATAATTCAAGACAAATAATAAATATTAAAAACAGGTGTTTAACAGATACCACATTTTTCTCGGTACATACCACGACAATATTTGACTCGCTGCGCTGGGACTTTGGCGATACAATATCCCTGAGCGATACATCAACTTTAAAAAACACTTATTATATTTTTAATGATACGGGAAAATATATAATTACCCTTACCAGGTACTTGTGTGGCAATGAGCGTAAAACCACCAGGGAAATTAATATTCTTACCAATCCCGAAATTAACTGGCCCGATGATTCTGTTTTCTGCCATAACCATAAACTATTGTTAAATACCCCATTCCGGGATGGTGATTTTACCTGGAGCACACAGGAAACTTCGCAGCAAATAAAAATAAATAAAAAAGGTAAATATTGGGTGAAAGTAAAACTGGGTTCGTGCAGCGCTTATGACACCATTTCCATTTCCGAGCTCCCTCCTATCCTCATAGACCTTGGCGGCGATTATACCATTTGCGACGATGATAACGAGCTGGTGCAGCTGGATGCCGGTAAAGGGTTTGAGCATTACAAATGGACACCGACAGGCGATACCACCCAATGGATAATAGTTAAAAAAGCGGGCGATTATTTTGTTGTGGTGGAGGATTTTAGAGGATGTAAAGGCGACGATGGCAGCCGGGTAAGCCGCCTGTGCGATTTCACTTTTTATATGCCCAATGCTTTTACACCCGATGGAAATGGGCTGAACGATTTTTTTATGCCTGCATTTTCAGATATTTCCGGTTACAGGATAGAAATATTTAATAGCTGGGGTGAAAAGCTATTTGAGTCCACAAACCCGGTCATAGGCTGGGACGGTACTTTTAAAAACAACCCCTGCCCCACTGGCGCTTATATTTGGAAAGTAAGCTACAAAGGGCACCACAATAAGCTGTTTAAAAACTTTACTAATAAAGGAGTAGTGAATTTAATAAGGTAACTTATATTGCTAAAAATTATACTTCTATGAGATATGTAATTGCATTTTTTCTTCCATGGTTGTCACTTTTATTACAGGGAAAAATAGGCGCTGGAATAATTTGCCTCATTTTACAGATTACTATTATTGGTTGGATTCCTGCTTTCATTTGGGCAGTAGCATCATTGAACCGGATGTATGCCGACCGCAGAACAGAAGCTGTAATTACAGCTATGAGACATCAACGATAAAACATAAGCCCGCTACCATACGTCGTTTAGAAAAACATTTCCCTTATGGACAGGAAAGAATTTCTGAAAACATCCTGCGGTATGTGCAGTGTAGCTGTTATGATGGCTTTACTGGAAAGCTGCAAAAAGGACGATGAAGATGATTTTGCCGGGAAAGATGTAAACTTTACGCTGGATTTAAGTAATTCAGCAAATTCAGCGCTTAACAATGCAGGCGGTTCGGTGCATAGCAACGGCGTGCTGGTTATCCGTAAAAGCAGCTCAGAGTTTGTGGCATTGTCGGAAAAATGCACTCATGAGGGTTGCACGGTGGGCTACAGCAGCAGCAATACACGGGTGGAATGCCCCTGCCACGGCAGCGTATTCAATACCGACGGCGGGGTAATTAACGGTCCGGCAGGTTCACCGTTAAGAAGGTACTCAGTAACCCAAAACGG
>DASPJH010000293.1:0-8459 GCA_035628715.1 Bacteroidia bacterium | reverse complement strand
CTCTAATATTGGCAGCGGCTTATACATTCGCCCGTTTATGTTTGCCACCGATGCATTTATTGGTGTAAGGGCCAGCGATACTTACCGTTTTGCCATTTTCACCTGCCCCGTTAATGCCTATTATCTTCAACCGCTAAAAGTGAAGGTAGCTACCCAGTATTCACGCGCTTTCCAGGGTGGCGTGGGCTTTGCCAAATGCGCAGGCAATTACGGCGCACAGCTGCTGGCTACTAAACAGGCACAGGCAGAGGGGTATATGCAGGTATTGTGGACAGACGCCTTAGAGCATAAATACATAGAGGAAACAGGCACCACCAATGTTTTTGTGCGTATGGGCAATAAGGTGGTAACACCGGAACTTGACGGTACTATACTGGCTGGTATCACCCGCGACAGCGCCATAAAACTGCTGAAAAGCTGGGGTGTGGAAGTAGAGGAAAGACCGGTGAGTATTGATGAAATAATTAAAGGCATGACCGACGGCACTGTGACGGAGATTTTTGCTACGGGAACTGCCGCCACTGTTATACCTATTGTAACTATTAATTATAAAGACACGGACTATAGTCTTTCAGGGCATGAAAGCTGGGAGTATGCTAATAAAATAAGCAAAACCCTTGATGATATTAAAACGGGAAGAATTGCAGATACATTTGGTTGGGTAGCGGAGGTTGATTAAATTTGTTCGGTTGGTAGTTTTTTAATTCATTAACAGGAAATTACGATTGTATTTTTTGTTTCTGGAGAATATTATTGTCGGCAAGTAATTAAGCCGTTGTGCTATTACCTTTTATTATAAAATGATTGAACTGAGAGTTGCCCGAAAAGAAGATGCCGAAGGCATGCTGTCTATTTATGCTCCTTATGTTGCGGACACCAATGTAACGTTTGATTACGAAGTTACGGAGGCTGAAACATATTGCATGCAGGTGGAAAAGCTGCTGGAGGATTACCCCTGGCTGGTTGCTGAAACCAATGGAAGAATTATTGGCTATAGCTATGCAAAAAAGCACAGGGAAAGGGCGGCTTACCAATGGTGCTGTGAAAGCTCGGTATATGTGCATGAGGATTACCAGGGCAGGGGTGTAGCCAAGCAACTGTATGAGGCCTTAGTGGAAATACTTGTTAAGCAGAACCTGATAAACCTGTACGCCGGTATAGCCCAGCCCAATGAAAACAGCACGATGTTCCATGTACGTATGGGTTTCACGCCGGTAGGAGTATATAAAAAGGTGGGATTTAAAAACGGCCAGTGGCACGATGTGCTTTGGGTGCACAAAACCCTTATTAAACATCCCGGCGCCCCGCTTCCTTTAATTAAATTCTCCGACCCCTCGTTAAGGGAAACTGTAAAGGATATTCTTGCCCCAAAAACCAAAGCTCTTAATTCAACCGAAAACGGACAGTAGTCATTTACTATTTACCAGTTATATTTAGTATAAGGTAATAAAGTATAACTAATATGTTGTTCGAAATTGCTTTTATGTGGCTGTTATATGTTATTATGAACAGGCGGGGGTTTCAACCCCCGGCCATTGCAGCCATAATTTTAAACAACGGGTAAACTAATAAAGTATAAGGCATATATAGTATGCGAGGTTGTGCTATACTTTATTACTTATTACTTTATACTCTATACCTTCTACTTGCTTAGCTTATACCTGTTACGGCTTGTATTTGCTCTCCTTCAGTATCTTATCGCTGTCAGTTTCTTCCATTAGCTGCGCCAGGGTAACATTTGGGTTTTTATCCATGTATTTCTGAATAATTTTAAACCCGGTCCAAACAGCGAAACGTGGTGATGAACGCTCCTCGTGGTTGGGTACGCCGGGAGCATTGGTAAACGGCGCCTCCTCAAAATACCGTTCCGTTATATCGGGGTTAGTAGTATACAGTACCTTGTATTCAGGGTCCACATAATGCTTCCATATTTGCCATTCATTGTCCTCGCACCACTTCAGGTTCTGTCCGTTCAGCGCCAGTATAAGCGAGTCATGAGACTTGGGCATCATTGCTTTAATAAAATACGCTATCTTACCTTCATATATCATACGGTCTATAAACCGGTTGCCCTTCATGTACTTGGCAAACTTGTAGTATCCAAAATTATGGGCCACATTCCGGGTTATATATTCCGGCTTCATTTTTTCAATCAGGTAGTTGGTCAGGTTAGCCATGCGCCCGTAAAATTCAGGCTCATCCAGGTACATATCCAGCCCCAAAGCTACCTGGTTGTCATCATAGCCGGCGCCATACTTTAAAATGCCCATGAAATAAACAATTTCAGGCAGGGTATCCTCCGAAAAATAATATTTGTAGTGCCTGAAAACCTCCGTTATTTCTTCGTTGTATTTTTCCGTAGACGGAAACTTATCCTGCACTTTTTTGTACAGCTCACGGGTGGGCTGAAATGTTATAAATTGCTTAAAAAGCTCAGGAGCACTGGAATCCTGGTAATCGCCCAACCCTACAATCAGCGAATAATATTTAGGTAAAAATTCAGGATATTTCTTTTGCAGGGAATAAAATGCTTCACGAACATTATTGGTGTCCATTTCCATCATATCCTTATCAAAACGATGAAATTTTATATTGGCCTCAACGCCTGAAACGTCCACTCTGAGCCGGTCTTGTTTACACGAAGTAAAATTTATACACGCTGTTAACAATAAAACTATTGCTAATCCCCTTCTGTTATTGAACTTTGTAATCATACATTACTAATCAACGCCAAAAATATGAAAAAACTTATTGTGCTTGCGCTATTAGCTGTTTGTGCCGCCAAAGGGTTTGGGCAGGCTGCAAATGCTTTCGCCTACAAAAAGTACCGGTTTTCGTTTTCAGCTATGCCCCTGGTAAGCTGGATGCGGCCCGATACTAAGAACCTGACCAACGAAGGCATGCGTATGGGCATTTCAGCCGGTTTAACTGCCGAGCGTAATTTTAGTACCAATGCTGCATTTACCTTTGGAGTGTATGTTACACAAATGGGTGGTAAAGTGGGGTACGGCATTCTTCAGGCTAATGGTAATGGTCAGAATCCAAATCTAAACCCAGTATTTAACAATGTTGAGTACACTTATAAAACCCGTTATGTTGAGATTCCTTTAATGCTGAAGTTACGTACCGATGAGTTTGGGTACAGCCGGGTATTTGGTGAATTTGGGGCCGCTCTCAATTTTCTCTGGAGAGGTCGGGCAGATTTAAACCAACCTGTTTTTAGTGACGCACAGGGTGGAAGCGAAGACCGCAACGTAAATGAGGCTACCGACGATTTTGACGCAGCAACCAGCTCAGTGAATAAAGATAACCTGGCCATATTACGTGTGCCGCTAGTAATTGGCGGCGGGTGGGAATATGCAATGAGCGAAAACACGGCGCTATATGCAGGATTACGCTACAATGCATCCCTTATAAATGTTATGCGCGCTGATAATACCAAAGCATTCAGCAGTTACATTGGCTTAAACCTGGGTATATTGTTTTGAGGACTACCGACATGATTTAGCAAGGCCCGCTTCAAAATATGAGGCGGGCTTTTTTGTTTAGAGCCAATTAAGCTGCTCGCCTTTTGGCCTTTCGCTTTTAGCTGAAGACCAATGACTAAAGACCCGCTGTCAAATCCCAGCAAACCTTTGATGCCCTGGCAACAAGCTCTTTAAATTTTGACTTTTGATTTTGAATGAAGACTTTAAACCGATACTGAAACTGACGGCTAAAGACTAATTGCTAAGGACTAAAGACCAACAGCCAACATTCACCTTCACCGAAAGGTCTTACAATAAAAGTATCCGTTAATCAGTTGATAAAACATAATTTTGGGACTGCTTTGAAGAAGATGTTTAATAATACACCGCTGGCACTGGTACTGCTGTTTTTTGTATCGGGAATATTCACCCAGTCGTGCAAGCGGGAACAGCTGGATAACAGCCCGTCGGCAAAGGTGGCCTTCAGTACCGATACAGTCATGTTTGACACTGTGTTTACGGTACACAGCGGAGGGCCTTTCCCGCGTTCGGTAAACCAGCGCCTGAAGGTATATAACCGGAATCAGAATACAGTAAAAACCAATATACGACTGATGGGCGGGCAAGCATCGCCGTACCGCATAAATATTGACGGCCAGCGTACGACCCAGGTAGTAGACTACGAAATAATGGGTAAAGACAGTATTTACCTTTTTGTGGAGGTGAGCCTTGACCCATTGAACGGAGCCCACCCGGTCATCCATGACTCTATAGAGTTTATTACCAACGGCAATGTGCAATATGTGCAACTAAGGGCATTTGGTATTGACGCCTACTATTTTAATAAGGTAACTACCAGCTCAGACACGGCGTGGAACGACCCGAACAAACCCTATGTTATTTACGGCTATTTTAATGTGGCAGAAGGTAAAAAGCTTACTATCGGCCCGGGAGTTAAAGTATATGCTGATGTTGGCGCATACCTGTTTGTTGAAGGTACATTGGAGGTAGGCACCCCCGCAAGTAAAAACAACCGTGTAACTTTCCAGGGAGCAAGGCTGGGCGCAGACTTTAAAGACATCCCCGGCCAGTGGGGAGGTATATGGTTTGCCACTACCAGTGTAAATAACTCAATCCATTATGCGGATATTATAAACGGCATTGTGGGCGTTCGCTGCGACTCGCTGCCCAAAAGCGGTGCTTTTAAGGTAACCATCAATAATACCTTTATTAAAAACATGAGCGCGGTAGGGGTTTTGGGCTTTACTTCTAAAATAAAAATGGTAAACAGCTGCGTGGGCAACTGCGGCCAATACACCTTTGCCGGTGATTTGGGCGGCCAGTACGAGTTTTTGCACTGCACCTTCGCTAATTATAGCGGCACCTTTGCCCGCAAAGAGCCCTCGTTTGCCCTAAGCAATGCCAATTACAAAGCCCCTGACGGAACAGTTTATGCCAACCCGCTTAGTTACTCCATCAGAAACAGCATTATATATGGCAGCCTTAAGGAAGAGGTGTTAATTGTAACGGAGGGCCAGGGCCCGGTAACACCACTGGGAACGGCTTTTGACAGCAATATCTTAAAAACAGAAATGCAGGGCCTAAACCCCAGCAATACGATTAATAACGACCCCAAATTTAAAAACACCGGGCTGCAGGATTTTAAGCTGGATACATTGTCACCTGCTCATAACGCATTAAACTCTATTGCGGTTTCTGATGACCTGGAAGGTACCCCCCGCGATGCGCAGCCGGATATAGGTGCCTATGAGCGGGTGGAGTAGGATTGTCCATTTATCATTGAATATTTATCATGGTTTATTTACTATTAATTATTTATTATTGACTACTTTGCAAAGGAATTATAAAATGATAAGTCCTTCCACTTTATACTAAATCACTAATTTTAGGCATGAAATATTTTGGCGGAAAATTTCAGTGGAATGTGTTTCTTGTAAGTTTCATCATGTTATTGGCACTGGCCTTTGTGGCGTTCATATTCGCTTTTGGATATGATGAGGGTACAATGCGCAATGAGTTTTTGGGCAAACTGTTTACAGCCATCACAACAGCCCTTAGCTACCCTTCGCGGTTGCTGATAACGCCCCTTTTAAAAGGTGACATCTATTTTTTACAGGGGAAATTATATCTTTTGTTTTTTACTAATGTATTTATTTAATATTACTTTATACTCAATACTGATTGAGGCTGTATACTCCATGTTAAAGAAATAATAAACAATGACGCGTAGATGAAATATTATACTATTATAATTCTGCCTTTATTATTTTTATTAAACGGATGCAATATAACACCGAATAAACCTACTAATAAAAAGCGCTTCGTATATTATGTGCAGGAAAGTGAACCGTCTAACCTTTACTACAACAAAAAACTATTATTTGAAGACTCGATAATGTTTATATTAGGTCAGGTTTTTCAATTGAAAGAAGAACCCCCCGGCACTTATGCCGCTGTAAGAATATTGCGTCATTGGAATATAAAGGAGGAACATATAATAATAGATTTAAATAGTAACAGACTTAAAGGAGAAAATTTGTTATTGACTATTGATAATGACACTACCCTACTAACTGCCAGAAATGCCCAATTTGCAAACTTTGATTCTCTTACACTGACTTATTCCGTTTCAGAGCCAAGTCGGTCAGATACTTTGTCAGACAATGGCATAAAAAAAATAATTGTCGATGACAATACTTTTCGGTTATATTTTAAATATAAAGGCCAAAACCAATTCATATTAATTAAAGAATTTAATCTACTTCCATTGCAAAAACGATTGCTTAACTACCTTGTTTCAATTGCTTACGCAAGTAAAAACGATTTAACGGTACATTCTAAGCAAACTCACGGTTCTGATAGCCTATCCATAGTATATTCTGACAAAACTATAACGATGAGTGATTTACCACTTAGAGGATACTTTGAAGAAAAACTATTACTTGGGTATATCTATAACCTTGAATATGCTTTTATGAACGTTGACCACAATCCCCTATCTTTGCACCACTTTTTAATTGAGGAATATATATGAACCAAGCCGCTTCTTTGTTTGAGAAACATAAGCCTACCCTGGAGGCTGCCATAAAAGCCATTCACGAGCGTACTTATTTTACCCCTTACCCTGAAAGCCCCCGCGCTTATGCCGAGGATGCCGATGCCAAGGGCAAAAGTTATTTCCAGTCTATGCTCAACCAGGAATTTAAAGAGCTGCTGCAAACCGATGAGCGCGCCCATATTGGCGAAGAAGTTTCGCCGTTTTTGCAGCTGGGGCTGGGCATTACATATCCTGCCTTTACCCCTGAACAGCTGATAACTAAGGCTAAAACAGCCCAGAAAGCCTGGAACAAAGCCAGCACTGAAGAGCGCGCCGGTATACTGATTGAAACCCTGGAGCGCATCCAGAACCGCTATTTTGATATTGCCTATGCCACCATGCATACCACCGGCCAGGGCTTTATTATGTCATTCCAGGCAAGCGGGCCCCATGCCAACGACAGGGCGCTGGAAGCCATTACCATGGGCTATATTGAGCTGACCCGTTTCCCCAAGGAAGTAATGTGGGTGAAAAACATGGGCAAGTTTGACGTTACCGTTAAGAAAAACTGGAAAGCAGTAGCCAAAGGCATAGGCCTTGTGATTGGCTGCTCTACCTTCCCAACCTGGAATACCGTTCCCGGTGTATATGCCGATTTGATTACCGGCAACTCGGTTATCATTAAGCCGCACCCTAAAGCCATCCTGCCAATAGCCATTGTAGTGGCCGAAATACAAAAAGTGCTGGCAGAGAACGGTTTTGACCCCAATATTGTGCAACTGGCCGTTGATACTGTAGCCCAGCCCATTACCAAGCAGCTGGCCGAGCACCCCGATGTGAAGCTGGTAGACTTTACCGGCAGCTCATCCTTCGGTAATTATGTGGAGAGCCTGAAAGACAAGGCCGTATTTACTGAAAAAGCCGGTGTTAACTCGGTATTGGTGGATTCTGTAAAAGATATTAATGCGGTTATGCAGAATATAGCTTTCTCGGTATCCCTGTACTCTAAGCAAATGTGTACCGCCCCCCAGAATATATTTATATCTAAAGACGGCGTGAAAACCCCAGACGGCGTGGTAAGCTACGAAGACGCTGTAAACATGCTGGCCGAAGCCATTAAAGCCATTGTGAACAACCCCAAAATGGGCGCTGGCACACTGGGCGGCATCCAGGCCGATGCTACCATGCAGCGCATACAAACCGCTGCCGGAATGGGCGGCAGGATGGTGCTGGCCTCTATACAGGTGGCCAACCCTGAGTTTGAAAACGCCCGCACTGCCAGTCCGAGCGTGATTGAAGTGAGCGTGGACCAGAAAGACCTGTACCTGACCGAATGCTTTGGCCCGGTGGCGTTTGTGGTGAAAACCAATAGCCGCGAACACTCGTTGCAACTGGTTAAAGAGTCGGCTAAAATTCACGGCGCTATAACCTGCCTTGCCTATGTAGCCGATGAAGCCTTCCAGCAAACGGTGGAAGAAGAAATGAACGAGGTGTTTACCCCCGTTTCCTTCAACTTTACCGGAGCTATTTTTGTAAACCAGCACGCCGCCTTCAGCGATTTTCACGTATCAGGCGGTAACCCTGCCGGTAACGCTTCCTTCACCAACCCTGAATATATAAACAAACGTTTTGTTTGGGTGGGGAACAGGTTTGGAGTGTAGTTTCATTAGCTCCTTCCAACGGTTTAATGCTTAATTCGTTTAGGCATTAAACCTTGTTTTATATTCAAAAATTTACTGATCGGCCCATACTTCACCATTTCTTCCGGTAAGCAAGCCCATGGAGTTTTTCTTTTGGCTGAAGGTTTCAATTTTAATTCTCATATTAATTCTTCCCATTCTTTAATCCTGTAAATTCTGATTCGGACATTTTGTTACACGTGTTACGCTGTTACGGCCAGTTTTGTGGACACTTTTGACCTTTTTTGAGAGTTG
>DASPJH010000292.1:0-4757 GCA_035628715.1 Bacteroidia bacterium | reverse complement strand
CTTTACCACTTTCAGCACTTCGGTAAATGTAAACGTGGAGGTGCCCATGACCAATACCTCTCTGAACTCTCCTACTGCGTTCTTCTGGGAAATTATCCCGGCTACCGGCTGGAATTTTTCAAGCGGTACCAATGCTTCCAGTTCCGACCCTAAAATCACCTTCACTGCCAGCGGTGTGTACACTATAAAGCTTACTGCCTCCAATGCATACGGCGGGCACTCCATTACTAAAAACAACTATATCAACGTAAGTAATACCGGCGGCGGTAATGCACCCATTGCTGATTTTGATGCAAGCCGCACCGTTACCACTATTAACGATACCGTTGTGTTCACGGATAAAACCACCAACCAGCCCACCAACTGGGAGTGGACGTTTACTCCCAGCAACGTACAGTATGTGGATGGCACTGGCTCAGGTTCGCAAAACCCTAAGGTGATGTTTACCCAAAACGGTATCTATACGGTATCGCTCAAAGCATCTAACCCGCTGGGCAACAATACCAAAACCAAAGCCAACTACATTTATATTTTCCCTGTAGGCGTTAAAACCGTTACACTGGACGAACTAATTAACGTATACCCTAACCCAACCACCAACGGCAAACTAACTGTTGATTTAGGCCGTGTACCCGTAAACAATACCCTCACCGTTGCAGTAGTTGATATAACCGGAAGGGCTGTTTACGAACAGATTTTCCTTAGCAATCCCGGCAAACTGGAGCTGAACCTGGAAGACAAAGCCAAGGGAATTTACTTTGTAACCGTTTACGACGGAAACACCAAAGTGAATAAAACAGTGGTAGTGGAGTAATTACCGCATAGTATTCATATAATGTTAAGCCCCGTCTTTATGGAGAGACGGGGCTTTTGTTTTTAAAGATATGCCCCTGCCTGAACTTTAGTTGAATCAATGAAATAAACGCATCCTTTTGCCCTGGTGACTTTTACGGTTGTTATCTTCAACACCTGTATTTATTCTATTCTTACAACGGTTTAATGCTTAAGTTCGTTTAAGCATTAAACCGTTTTTGTATGCTCAAAAAGCTATTAGTAGTTTTAGGTATTTGCCTGTTTTCTATTTTTTTGGGGTGTAAAAAAGATAATCCCACAGCCCCAGAACCTGATTTTACAGGGTGTAAGTTAACGAGTATAAGCGCTAATACTGGTTTAATTAAGCCCAAAACCTCAGTGTACTTTTATTATAATAATCAATTATTTTCACAGCATACGATTGATACATCAGGAAAAACAGACACGAGTTCGTATTTTAAATTTAAGTTTAATGGACATCAACTTAAAGAGAAGGGGGAAGTAGTTAATGGAAATTATATTATCTTGCGCTCTTTTGAGTACGATAATAAGAGTCGCCTGTCATTAATTAAATTGTTCGATCAGGGTAATATCAATAATTTTTCTGCATTCAGGTTTTATTATAATGATAGTGATCGGTGCATTTACTTTCTTGTAGGCAGAGTTAATATTGTGGGTAATAACAGTACCAGCGAACCATTTGATAGTGTAGCTTTTAGTAACTTTACCAGTCATGGCTACCCGCGGCGAATTACCTATTATCATTTCAGGCAGGGTGAATTTACATATTTGACACAAAGGAATTTTGAATATGATCCATACGGAAATATTATAAAGCACTCCGCTGGTGCAGATACCAATGAATATCTTATGTATGAATATGAATATGATTTACGCACGCCATATAATTTAGAATGGACGGACCTAAATAAAGTTATTTTATTGAGCGAATATGAGAACCATATAATCAACCCCACTGGGCTATTACCAGATATAGCAGTTGATAAATACCCAAAAACCAAAATCACTCATTATGATTACCAGCGGGTTCCACAAAGGTCATTTATTAAAAGTGTTTTTGATTCAGAAAACAGATGTATAGAGGAGTTGATTACTCCTGAATTAGCACATAAAGCAAGTGTATTGAATACATACACCTACACCTGCAAATAACCCCTATCGATTTTTTCCTTCCTGCCAACGGTTCGCCTGTTAGTCTTGTCATATACTATATATACCTTGCACAAAAATTTAAATCACCTATGAAAAAAATTATCCTGTTAAGCTTAACTGCTTTTTTGGCGGTTACCTTTAATGCCTGTAAAAAAGACAAAGACGACAACGGAAACCCTAACCCCGGCCCTACCAGCTGCAAACTGAAATCGGTAAAAGAAACTACCACTGAAACCGGCAAGCCTGATGTGTATGGCGGCTTTGTGCTGCATTATGACGGTGATAAAATTACCCGCGCCAGCTTTATAGATACAGCTTCGGGTAATGAAGACAGTCTGAATTATATTTTGCTTTCGTACAATGCCAATAACATAACCGATCTAAAAGTTTACCAGGATAAGGACCTTGCCGTTAATATGGTTTTTGATTACAACGCCGAAAATCTTGTTAGAAGACGCACGTTTGATGTAACCTGGGAGAATATACAGATGGATGTAACCCAGGATTACGAGTACGACAGCAAAGGCCAGATTTCGTACAGTGTAAGAACAATGGTTGGCACAGTGCCGATTTTGGGAAATGTGAACATTAAAGACAGTGCTGTATTTACCGGGTACAACAGCTTTGGCCGTCCTGCAGCTATTACCGTTTTTAACTCAACCATTACCAGCCAGGGTACCCAGCCGTATGAATACAGCGAGGAATTTGCTTATGAATACGACGCTAACGGAAACCGCACGAAAGAATCGTCTAAAAGCGATGTGGCAGATCCTTTTACTGTTGACCGTACCGCCACATTTGACCTGAACAAAAAACCCGGTGATGCAGAACACGCATTCAGGGTGTTTACCCGGTTAACAGGAACGGGCTGGGAAGACCCTAACATTAATACAAAGGATATTGATAACAACCTAATAACCAATGAAACTATTACCGATGCAAGCGGAACTACAAGCACCACCACCACGTATACGCTAAACGACCGTAACAGTCCCGCTTCGTCTACTGAAGCCGGGGGAACTGCTACCACCACATCAACATTTACGTACGATTGTAAATAAGAACTTTCTTATCTTTGCAAAGGCAGTCCTCACACGGGCTGCCTTTTGTTTTGAACACCAGACATTTGTACATACAAATTTTTTTGGCAAGTATTTTGATGTTTAAACACCGACCTGTATATTTGTACTACCTTTAGAACCTAAAAAACTTTTAAACGACTTAAAAAATGAAAAACCTGGTATTCGCAGTAGTTGCAATCGTTGCATTTGCAGCCTGCAAACAATCTCCCAAAACATCAGAAGCTGCCGGTTCAGTAGCCACCGCAGCTCCTACCGCCGCCACCTATGTTATTGATCCATCTGCCAGCACATTGGGCTGGAAAGGCTCAAAAGTAGTAACCGGCTCTCACAACGGTACTATTAACATTACCGAAGGTTTGGTTACATTAGAAAACGATGTGTTAAAAACAGGCCGCTTTACTATTGACATGAAAACCATCACCATACTGGATGATGAAAAAGACAAAGCCAAACTGGTAGGTCACCTGTCAAGCCCTGATTTTTTTGCAGTTGACAGTTTCCCAACTGCCACCTTTGAAATTACTAAAACCGAAAAACTGCAGAACGCCGATGCAAACGGCAACAACTACCTTGTAAGCGGAAACCTTACCCTGAGAGGTGTTACCAGGGAAATTACCTTTCCTGCAAAAGTTACTGTAGAAGATAATAAAGTTACAGCCGTTGCCTCTACTGAAATTAACCGTATTGAGTGGAACGTAATGTGGGGTAACGAAAATGATAAAGGCGCCCGTGAATTTCTGAAGGAAAACTTCCTCAGCAACATGATTGGTATCAATATCAACCTGGTTACTAAGAAATAAACAGCAAATACAAATACAACTTCAGGCCCCGGCAATACGTTAACAGGTTGCCGGGGTTTTTATTTACCTAAGGTTTAACTTATTCACAGCGAATTTTTTTATAATTGCACAAATCAAAAAAGTATGGCGAACAATATTATAAAAGTGGCTTTAGTTCTTGCCTGTATTATAGTGGGATACCTGTGTTATGACACCGTGGCGGATACCATGCGCTACCGTGCACAGGTGAAAACTGTGGAGGCGGATATAATAAAAAGGATGACCGAGATTAAGGAAGCACAGTTTGCCTACCGCGAAGCATACGGCGAGTTTGCCAAAAGTTTTGACTCTTTGATTTACGGTGTGAAACACGGCAAAATACCTGAAGTGAAACAGGTGGGAGAATTGGTAGACTCTACCAGTAAGGTAGAAACCGATACCTTATATGTACCCATCCTGGAAGCGCTTAAGGATAAAATTAAAAGCCCGCTGGACTCATTAAGATATGTACCGCACTCAAATAAAGTTCAGTTTTCAATGAATGCCGGTACCATTACCAAAAACCAGGTGCCGCTGAAGGTATTTGAGGTGGAAGACCCCAAACCTTTAAATAAGGAGCGTGCACTAAGACTGGGCTCAATGAGCGATGCCATTTATACCGGTAACTGGGAAAAACAGGAATAAAAAATTCCTGCTATTTTTAAATTTTTGTAAACCCTATCCCTTTAATGCAGTTACTATACACCGCTGAAAATTTTAACAATGCTAGTCCCTCAGGCCTGCAACTGGTTTTGGCCCTTGACGAAACGGGCTGTGGTGTAGCCGTGCATACTACCGAAGGAGCTTTGCAACTGCTGGGGTACTACACCTTTTACGAGCCGCTGAAAGAAAACGAGAGTGTATTTTTTGA
>DASPJH010000291.1:0-2182 GCA_035628715.1 Bacteroidia bacterium | reverse complement strand
ACGGCCATACAGGATAATCCCCGGCTTACAGCCCGCCTGTGGCAGGGTAAAAACCCGGTAAGGGTGCTGTTAGACCCTGAGCTGACCATCCCGCCTACGTTGAATATTTTCAGTAACGAGAGTGATACCCTTATTTTTAATGGCGTGAGCCAGATGAAAAACGGCCACCTGGCTTTTGAGAAAATTGATTTTACCGGTCAGGTTCAGCAACAGGTACTCGAACGGCTGTACGACCGTTCCATCCAGTCGGTGATTATTGAAGGGGGCAGCATTACCCTCCAGCATTTTATTGACGCCGGTTTATGGGACGAAGCCCGGATTATTACTTCGCCGGTTTACTGGAAAAAAGGCATTAAAGCGCCTGTTATCAATGGCCGCGTGTCCGCCCGTGAAAATATTGGCGGGGATACGGTGACGTGGATGTACAGGGAAACTGTTTAGCGTTGCCGGCAGGGTATTTTAGTTTGGACAGGATTAAAATCCTGTCCTGTGGAGATTGCATTAAAAATTCAGGTTTAAAACCTGAATTTATACTCTAATCTACACAACCGCGGTTTCAACCCGCGGCATCTCAGGGTTTACTAACAAAAAAGCCGGAAAACATACTGTTTCCCGGCTTTTATATTTTATAATTAAATTCTTAGCTCATAGACCAGCCCACGGGTACCAGCCCTGTGTTGCGGGGCACAATACACATAACCGGTATTTTTGAGTGCGCATTTACTATCTGTTGTGCGTACGAGCCTATCAAAAATTCGCTGAATCCTTTTTCCTGCTGGGTCATAATCATTATCAGGTCGGCATTTATTTCATCGGCATAGCGCAGGGTATCCATGTAAAATTTGTCGGGGTATTTATCATCGTCCAGCATAGTGGTAGTATGTTTCACCCCGTTTTTATTAAACACATCTTCAATAGACCTCAGGTTGGCCACCATCCTATTTTTGAAAAACTCATCGCTTTCTTTTTCAGCAATAATGTGGATGGTTGAATCAAATTTTTTGGCTACGTGCATGGCCCACCAGGTTTTTTGTTTGCTTTCCAGCGTAAGGTCTACCGGGAAAACGATGTTTTTGTAGCCCTGCCCTATCTTTTTCTCCTTTACCACTACCACCGGAAATTCTGACTGGGCTATCACTTTTGATGAGTTGCTGCCCATTACCCGCTCAAAACCTTCTGCACCGTTAGTACCCATAACAATACTGTCGCAGTCTATTTCTTCCGATACTTCAAGAATGGTTTTATAAATCCGGCCCTCGCGAATGATTCCGCGGGCTTTTACTCCGTTTTCAGCAGTTATTTTTTTGCATATTTCATCCAGTTTGTCCTGCAGCATCTGGCCTACAAGCCCTTCTTTAACGGCGTTTTTTGAGCCGAACAGCGAGCCGAGGAAACTCTCTTCCACAATGTGCAGCAGCAATATTTCATTACCGTATATGCGGGCAATGGTTACTGCATGTTCCAGAGCATTGGTAGCAACTTCTGAAAAATCAGTCGGGACAAGGATAGTGTTGTTTTTTTTAGCTTCTTGCATAAGATTTGGGGGTTATTTTTGAGCTTGTGCTGGCAAATTTAAACATTTATATTTCAATGAAAAGATGACAAATCTCAGGGAATCGGAATTAATAATAAACCCCGATGGTTCCATATACCATCTTCGCCTGAGGCCGGGCGATATCGCCAGTACCGTGATACTGGTAGGCGACCCTGAACGGGTAGGAAAAATATCAAAATATTTTGACAGCCACGAGCTTTCCTGCCAGTCGAGGGAATTTTGCTGCCATACCGGTTATATTGGAAGCAAAAGGTTTTCGGTGATCAGCACCGGCATTGGCACCGATAATATTGATATAGTGCTGAACGAACTGGATGCTTTAGTTAATATAGATTTTGCCAATCGCACTGTGCTTTCTTCACATACTTCGCTAAACCTTATCCGGCTGGGCACATCCGGCAGCCTGCGGGAAGATATACCCATCGGCAGCCTGCTGATTTCTGAATACGCCGTGGGAATGGATGGCCTGATGGCTTTTTATGATTTTGAAAATGAAGAAGGCCTGTTAACTGAAATTAAAAAATCCATTCCCATTATTGCGCAAACCTCGTTTCCGTACACGGTAAAAAGAGGCTTTAACCTGCCTGCCGAAGATGCTTTTGTTAAAGGAATAACGCTTACCCTGCC
>DASPJH010000290.1:0-2329 GCA_035628715.1 Bacteroidia bacterium | reverse complement strand
AACCGCATTGGGGTCAGCGGGGGTTGACGGGTTGTTAACAACGGTAGGGTCAGTAGGCTGGCCATCAGCCGGTGTGCCTGCATTCTGATTGGCCGTCTTCTGGTCACAGGCCATTGCCATAAACAGTACAGAAAATACTATCAGGATTCTTTTCATCTTTTTATAGTTTGTTTTGTTCAAAAATAATAAGCCCCCACTACTCTACCAAACCGCGTCCCTGTTTCACAATTTTATTCTCTTCTTTCAGTTCGTTTTTGATTTTATCAAGGATACCGTTCAGAAATGAGTTACTCTTTGGGGTACTGTATAACTTGGATATTTCAAGGTATTCGTTAATGGTCACTTTCAGCGGGATGGAGGGAAACTCTATCATTTCGCATAAAGCCATCTTCATCAGTATCATATCGCTGATGGCTATCCGCTCACTGTCCCACTTTTCCGTTTTCTTAACGATCATCGCTTCATATTCCGCATCTTTCAGCATTGTCTTACGAAACAAATCCCGTGCAAAACCCCAATCTTCTTCCCAGTTTTCGCTAAGCGAGAAGGCAAATTTTGCGTCGTCGTCATCTTCTTTCAAGGCTTCCAGGCTTTTAGACAGGTAGTTGAATATCAGTTTGCGGTCGTCCTGCCAGTGCATGTTCAGTTCTTCCATATACTGGTCAAAATCGTCCATTTCCGGCAGGTACTGGGTGAAAAAGGCCAGTATCAGGCGTTTTTTGGCCGTAAAATCTTTAACGGGCTCATCCAGGTATGACTGGAAGTATTTTCCTCCTTTAAAGTCGTTAAATATGATACGGAGCAAATCTTTATTATCCGTCCACTTAAATTTTACCTTCCTCAGCTTGTCTAAAAAAGCCGGGCTGTTTTCCAGCCTGCCAATTACATCGTTATATAAAAAGGTACGGCCGGTTTCAATATCCCGCTGTGTGGGGAAATACTTTACCTCGGTGGGGTTGGCTTCTTTAGTAATGTAGTGCTTAAGCTCTACCGGCAGGCTAAGGATAAAGTGATACACTTCCTCTATCCTCCGGATACTGGTAAGCAAAAAGGTTTCATAACGTGCCGTTACCGGCTCATCATCCTTGTAATACGCGTAAAGAACTTGAAAAACCTTGATCCGCAGAATTCGCCTGTTCAACATAAAAACGCTGCAAAATTAAGGGTAAATACCGCATTTGGTAACGAATGGCTAACTTTTTTATAATGTTGTAACGCTAAGTGCCTGAAAATTAAAACCTTTTACCCTCCAGCTTTTCTACGGCAGCGCGCAAATCAGGCGGGAAGGGGATTTTAACGCCCGTGTTAAAGTCAAACATCACGATCACGTCTTCCGCTTCAGCGGCTATATCTCCTGCATGGTCCACTATTATATGGTGTATGCCGAAGCTGGTGGTTTTAATAAAATCCACCCGCGCCTTTACTATAATACTACCGGGGTAAAACAGCGGCTTTTTAAACCGGCAAGCTGTGGAGGCCAGCATTGGCCCCTGCCTGGTTTCATCGTAAAGTTTGGTCAGGCCTATGGTATCCCAGTAGTTTACTCTTGATGCTTGTACATATTTCATAAAGGCCACGTTATTTACATGGCCGAAAAGGTCCAGCTCGCTCCAGTCTATTCGCAGGGGCAACTCTACAGGATAGTGCATGGGTGCAAATTACTTCTGCCCTGTTAAAAATCATACACTAAAGTTGATGCCATTACTGCTGCAAGGGCTCGGTAAGCTGTCGGCTATCAGCCATCCGCTTTCAGTTAAAGATATTCAATCGTGCCAGTTATCTTATTTATAAGGTGCTTTGATTTTTTTGACTCAATATCCTAAATTAATCCTGCTCATTCTTTAATCCTGTAAATCCTGATTCAGACATTTTGTTACGAGTGTTACGCTGTTACGGCCAATTTTGTGGACACTTTTTGGTTACTACTAATGAGTTATATAAGATTGCTTCGCTCCGGTAATTCAAAGTCGTTTGGCGACAAGGTTGCCTGCTCGCAATGACGCCCGGTTGAACCCTGTTAGCTTATGCCGGGCTCATGTTAATTCTCCTAAAATTAATTCTGCCCATTCTTAAATCCTGTTAAATCCTGATTCAAACATTTTGGTTTAACCCCCTATTATTAGGACTAATTTAGTTGTTGTGATGATAAACTATTGTGTTTGTTTAACTTTGTTTTACCCACTAAAAATACTTCAGGCGAGGGAGCGGGGTTTGTCTCTGCTTCCCTGCTGAAGGAAAATTTATTTTCTTTTTTCTTTTCATCCCATTTTATTTCAATCAACCCTTGTTGGAACATTTCAAAAAACCTTGCTGGCGGGTTGTATAGCAA
>DASPJH010000289.1:0-5058 GCA_035628715.1 Bacteroidia bacterium | reverse complement strand
TCACAAACACGTACATTCTGTTTCGTTGAGGACAATATAAGTGCCTGCGAAAAAGCATTGGAAGGTGGATTTTTTATTAATGATGTTGTAAACATTGGCAACGATGTGGAAATATCTGTACTTGAGTTGGCAAAAAAAATAATCGGTATTACGGGTTCAACATCTAAAATTGTGTATTTACCGCCTTTAAAAGAAGGGGATATGACTAGGCGTCAGCCCGATATTTCAAAAATGAAACAAATATTAAACCGGCCATTAATGAAACTAGATGATGGTATTGTAAAGCTGATCGAGTTTTACAAGGCAAATCCTCACTTGATTGAAAATTAATTACGTACAGTTTAAGTGTATTATTTAATTGCTATTTAATGAATATCATTAAACTGTATCAGCGGCTTCCTTTTCCTGTAAAAAATTTTATAGCGGGCATTAACGGCTTAAAACTGAACTATTGGCGTAAAAAGAACCGTGATAAAATTGTTGCAGAATTAATTAAGCGTGAGAGCTGGACACCCGACCAATACAAGAACTGGCAAAATAAAGAGTTGCGTGAAATGCTGACGCACGCCCGTAACAATGTACCCTATTACCGGCAATATTGGGATAATATGCCAGGTGTTGACTTTTTGAACCTTGGTAATTGGCCCATACTTGAGAAGCAGACAGTGCGTAATAATCCGCAGTTATTTGTAGCGGATACTCATAAAGACAAAAAGCTTTTTAAAATAAATACCAGCGGTACTACGGGCAAACCAATGACTTTTTTGTTTGACAGGGACGCATTAAGTTTATGGTATGCCATGTACCAGCGCCGCCTGAGAGAATGGAACGGAATAAATGAAAGCGACAGGTGCGCAACCATTGCTGGCCAGTTGATATGGCCCATTGAACGAAATAAACCCCCGTATTGGGTGTATAATAAACCTATGCACCAGATATACCTTAGTTCATACCATATAACAGAAAGCACCGTAAAACAGTACGTAAAAGCAATTGCAGATTTTAATACTGATTATATGATGGGCTATGTTTCTTCTATTTATAATATAGCCCACGAGGGCCTGAAGCAAAATATTAAAATGCCGAGGTTAAAGCTTGTAGTAACCAATGCTGAGCCACTGCTGGATCATCAGAAGGAAGTTATTTCAAAAGCATTTTCATGCCCGGTAGTACAAAGCTACAGCGGTTGCGAATTTGCTTTTGGCGGGTGTGAGGATCTTTCCGGCAGAATTTATTTGTGGCCTGAAGCTGGTATAATGGAAGTGCAGAATGCTGAAGGCGCTATTACACAGTATGGCAAGGGTGAATTTATTATAACCGGTTTGGTAAGTAAAGTAATGCCTTTGGTGCGTTACAGAGTTGGGGATACTGGCGAAGTAAAGCCAGCAGACAGTAATGGCCGTAATGTTGATTATGTTTCTGAAATAACTGGGAGGACTGATGATTTGATTGTTACCCCTGACGGAAAGCTGGTAGGCAGGCTGGATCCGGTGTTTAAGGGGGACTTTAAAATAAAAGAGGCTCAAATAGTGCAGGAGGATATTTCAAGTATAAAAGTATTGGTCGTGCCTGATGAAGGCTATTCAGAATACGAAGAAAGTGAAATATTGCAAAGACTTAGGGACAGGGTAGGTAGTACGATGCAATTACGGGTAGAATTAACGAATAACATACCCCGGGGGGCAAATGGGAAATTTAAAGCTGTGGTTTCTCTGGTTAAAAAAAATTAGAAAAAGTATTATTTTTATAAGTAGTCTTTTAAAATTGAACTGAAAAACCGATTATTGTTCACACATGCTCTTTAACTCACTTGATTTTTTCATATTTCTGCCTATAGTTTTTGTTTTATACTGGTTTGTATTTAATAAGCACTATAAACTTCAAAACTATCTGCTGCTGGTGGCCAGCTACTTTTTTTATGCCTGTTGGGACTATAGATTCTTGTTTCTGCTCATATTTTCAACCGTTCTTGATTATTATACAGGTTTAAAAATACACGATTCTCCAGGCAGAAAAGGCAAACGCTTTTGGCTCTGGCTAAGCATAGGCATAAACCTCGGTTTCCTGGGCTTTTTTAAATATTATAACTTTTTTGTGACCTCATTTGCTGACCTATTGGGGTCTATGGGGCTGCATACCAATGTTTGGACACTCAATATTATTTTACCGGTGGGTATATCTTTTTATACTTTCCATGGGTTGTCTTATGTAATTGATATTTATTATGACCGCATTAAACCCGAAAGAAATTTTGCGTCTTATTCGTTGTTTGTAAGCTTCTTCCCTTTGTTGGTTGCAGGGCCTATTGAAAGAGCTACACACCTTCTGCCTCAGATTATAAAAGAAAGGCTCTTTAACTTTCAACAAGCTACAGCCGGCATCAGGCTGGTAGTTTGGGGGTTATTTAAAAAGGTGGTAGTTGCTGATAATTGCGGGATAATTGTTGATAGTGTATTTAATGACCCAACAGCGGGGCCTTTTCATAAAATTATTGGAATGATATTCTTTTCTTTCCAGATATATGGCGACTTCAGCGGGTATACAGATATTGCAAGGGGGGTGGCTAAATTTTTTGGTTTCGAGTTGATGTTGAACTTTAATTTGCCATACTTTTCACGAAGTATTGCTGAATTTTGGCGCAGGTGGCACATCTCTCTGTCATCCTGGTTCAGGGATTATGTGTATATCCCTTTGGGGGGGTCGAAAAAAGGCAAACCAAAAGCTATACGAAACGTATTTGTAATATTTTTGATTAGTGGTTTCTGGCACGGTGCTAACTGGACGTTTATAGTTTGGGGCGGTATTCATGCGTTGCTTTTCCTGCCGTCATTTATTGTCAGAACAAGCAAGGATACTTTTCATCAGCCCATTGTGTTACCGGGCAGGTGGTTTCCCTCATTCAAAACAGTATTACAAATACTGGTAACTTTTATACTGGTTACTATTGCCTGGGTATTTTTCAGGGCCGAAACTCTTACACAGGCAATTGATTATTTATCATTCGTTAAAGAGTTGGACTCTCCAAAGTTATCGGCTTTTGAAGGTGAATTAAATACAACAGCAATCATAAGTATGTTTGCAATAGCCTTTATGGTAATATTTGAGTATATAAACATTTGCCGCCCTAAGGGAAATTTCCTGGATGAATCGTCAGGTAGGTTATTCCTTTTAATTGTTTTTATCCTGCTACAGTTTGCTTACTTTTTAAAAGGGGATTCTGCAAGTTTCATTTATTTTCAATTTTAGTAGTATGAGGAGATTTTTAACGCAAGTACTGGTAGTGTTGTTAATATCTGCTGTGCCGGTTTTTTCTTACATATTTTTTAATGATAGGTTTGTTAAGATTTTTGTAAATGACGATGCTAAGCATTTTTCGATATCACAATACCTAAATAATCCTGTGCAGGGTAAGCAAGTTCTTTTCTTTGGTTCATCATTAGGAATGATAGGGGTAAATACCAACGTACTAGATTCTGCAGATACTGCGGTGCAATATTTTAATTTATGCTCCAACGCTCAAACAACCGCAGAACTGGTACATTTTTTAGAGCAAATTCCGGCGGGTACTAAGGAAATTTTATTTTGCCAGCACCCCACTTTTTTATCAGGAAAAGGCTCATATCCACTTCCAAATAATAAAGCTATTTCTTTAACACTTTCGGGCTTCAGAACGGGGGAATTTGAAAACGGGTTTATAGACTCATTAGATAACAAGGCGTCTTTTACAGCCGATTTCATCCTGTCTGCAAGTTTAGAATTCCGATCGTCATTACATGTTTTTCTGCGTTCTATTCTCGACAAATATCAAAAAAAAGAGTTTAATACTGAGGCATTTTGGTCTGTAAAACATCCTTATCCATACAACTCTGAGCGTATTTACAATTATCAGCAACGAATGCCGGATACTCCGGCTAAGGTGAACTGCAACATCAGCCAGGGCCGTTTGGAAACTCATAACAAAATTGCACGTTACCTGGCAGGCAGGGGAATTAAATATACAATTTTACTGATGCCCATGAACCCTGATTTTTCTGACCTTAAACATTGCAGTTTTTATAAGGATGAGGTAAGCAAGAGTAGTAACATTGAGATTTTAGATTACTCGGATAAATTTTCTTCTGAATATTTTTATGATAATGGGCATTTAAATAAAAAAGGCAGTACTAGGCTTACTCAAATGCTTTGGCAGGACTATTTCTTCAGTGGAAGCACAGGCACTGCCGTAGCCTTTTAATCAAAAAAGGTGCATCTTTGCACACACTTTTTAAACAGCTAGTTTGTTTAAAAGTTTCTCATTTTTAATGCATTAAAAATAAAAAATGATATTCAGTACATGATAAGTTATATAAAAAAACAAGGTAGTCGTAATTTGTTGCCGCTATTAATTGTTGTTAACGTCCTTCTTTACCTGGCCTTAATTTTTTCTCCTGTAAAACCAAAAACCTTCGGAGACTATGATTTTCATGAAGAAGCAAAAATTATTGCTAAGTATATACATGGCGATGTGCCTTTCACTGAGGTTTCTGTAACTAAAGCTCCGGGCCCTGTGCTCCTGTATGCTGTTCCCTATACCATAGCCGGCTCTGATGCTACAGATAACGAATATTGGGCTGCGGGTGTTATATGGATGGGTTTGTTAACTATTATCAGCCTTTCAATACTATACAATAAGTTAGCCTCGGCATATAACTTTCTAACTGCCAATATATTTATGGCGCTCACCTTTGTTATCCCACTTCATATATATTATAGCCTTGGGATATTGGCCGAGAGTATGGCATTTTTAGGAGTAATCTGGCTGATGATGGGGTTTATTCACTCAGGGAAATCAGTCAGAACAATTTATTTTGTTGGCGGTTTACTGGCTTTGGTGCTTGCCCGGCCAAACAGCGCATTGGCTATACCCTTGTTATTTATTTTTGCCGTTTTTTTGGGATGGAAGTTTAAGCAAAGAGAATATTATAAATACGCATGGTATTCAGTATATGCACTGATAGGTGTAGTTGCAGTAATAATAATGATTAAAAGCCTTCCAAATACAAGGCAAACAAAAAACCA
>DASPJH010000288.1:0-7788 GCA_035628715.1 Bacteroidia bacterium | reverse complement strand
GAACACCTTTTGAAAAATCCCTATTATTGTAAACCAAACATACAGCCTCATGAAATACGTGTTTACTGCCCTGATAGCTTTTGTAAGCCTTACTGCTATGGCTCCCATGTCTGATGAGAAGGTGCCTAATGTTACCCTGAAGGATATGGATGGTAACAGCGTGAACATTGCCGAGATTGGCGACAGTACCCAACTGGTGGTTATCAATTTCTGGGCTACCTGGTGCGGCCCGTGTGTAAAAGAGTTGACCAATATCAACGAAGTGATTGAGGACTGGAAAACCAAGTACAACATGGAGTTTGTGGCCGTATCTATTGATGAAGCCCGCACTACGCAAAAGGTGAAACCGTTTGTACAGGGCAAAGGCTGGGAAAACTACACCATTCTTTTGGATGTAAACGGCGATTTGAAACGCGCCATGAACGTAATGAACCCTCCTTTTACTTTTATCGTGGATAAAAAAGGCAATATCGTTTACAAGCACGAAGGCTACCAGGAAGGCGCCGAGATAGAGCTGGAGGAGAAACTGGCAGAGTTCTCTAAATAATTAAATAATTAGATAATGAGGTGATTAGCTGATGAAGCTGTCGCCATCTGTTCCCGTCATTCCCGGCTAGTTCGGGAATCTGTTGTCTAAATCAGGATTTACTGGATTTTAAGAGTTTACAGGATTAATTATGGTTTCTGTCTACCTTGCTGTTTTGAAAGCCGACACCTTTCCCAGTACGTCAGTATCCCATCGTAAAGGCAAATATCCCGTGTAAAATGTATCTTGCTCCCATGAAAAAACTCACCCTTTTCATAGTCCTGCTGTGGTGCGGGATGGTATCGGCACAAAGCACATTAACACCTGAATTATTGTGGCAATTTAAGCGCATCAGCGACCAGCAGGTGTCGCCCGATGGTAAGTGGATGATATACTCGGCCCGCAGTTATACTATTAAAGAAAACAGCGGCGCGTCGTTTTTATATCTGTACGATTTAGAAAAAAACACCCAGCGCATATTGCTGGATAGTACCGAAAACGCTATGCAGGCCCGCTGGAGACCCGACGGGAAAAAAATAGGGTTTATTAAATACGACGATAAGGGAGCAGCCCAATTGTGGGAAATGAACCCCGATGGCAGCAATATGGCGCAGGTAACCAGTATTGAAGAGGGGATAACCTGGTATAAATACGTGCCGGGAATGAAATACCTGGCATATGGCCAGGACGTGAAGATGGATAAAGAGGTGAAGGATATTTACCCTGATTTAGATAAAGTGGATGCACGCATCATAGACGGCCTGATGTACCGCCACTGGAACGGTTGGAGCGATTATACCTACAGCCATATTTTCCTGGCTCCATACGCCGACGGTGGTAAAATATCCGAAGGTAAAGATATTATGGCCGGGCAGCGCTACAACGCGCCCATGCGCCCTTTTGGCGGAGAGGAACAGGTGAATTTCAGCCCGGATGGAAGCACCATTGTATACGCATGCAAAAAGCTGGAAGGAACAGAGGCAGCTTACAGTACCAACTCGCAGATTTATGTGTATAGTATTGATGGGGCTTCGGAAACCATAGCGTCCGGCTGTGGAGATGGGTATGATAATAACGCGGAGTTTTCTCCATCAGGAACTTATTTAGCCTGGTTAAGCATGAAACGCCCGGGTAACGAAGCCGATAAAAACCGCATACTGGTAAATAATTATAAAGACAAAGGCACCACCGCCGATGATATAACCAAAGACTTTGCCTACAGCGTGGATGCTTTCACATGGTCTCCCGATGAAAAGAAAATATATTTCCTTTCGGTTATAAATGCCACCAGCCAACTGTTTGAATATGATTTTAAATCGAATAAAATTAAACAGTTAACCCAGGGAGAACACGATATCAACAGCGTTTCGGTATATACTGCCGGGAAGAAAACTATGTTTATCGGGCATAAAAACAGTATGAGCCGCCCGGCAGCTTTGTTTAAGTATGATGCGGCAGGCAAGGAAACGCCGTTAATTAATATTAACGAAGGATTAATTAAAAACATCAGCTGGGGAACGGTTAAAAAGCGCATGGTAAAAACCACTGACGGTAAGGAAATGCTTACCTGGGTGATTTACCCTCCCAATTTTGACAGTACCCGGCAATACCCCGCATTGTTGTATTGCCAGGGTGGACCACAAAGCCCGGTATCGCAGTTTTTCAGCTACCGGTGGAACTTCCAGCTGATGGCAGCCAACGGGTACGTGGTAGTGGCTCCTAACCGACGTGGTTTGCCTGGTTTTGGACAGGAGTGGAACGACCAGATTATGAACGATTACGGCGGCCAGGCCATGAAGGATTACCTAAGTGCTATTGACGATGTGAGCAAAGAGAAATACGTGAACAAGGACAAGCTGGGTGCTGTAGGGGCCAGCTTTGGCGGTTACAGTGTATATTGGCTGGCTGGCAACCATAACAAACGGTTTAAGTGTTTTATTTCGCACTGCGGGATGTTTAACATGGAAAGCTGGTTTGGAACTACCGAAGAAATGTTTTTTGCCAAAAACGATAACGGTTATTATTGGGAGAATACGGCTAATTATGAAAAACACTCGCCGCACAACTATGTGAAAAACTGGGATGCGCCGATATTGGTTATTCATAACGAAAAGGATTTCAGGGTACCGTTAGGGGAAGGCATGCAGGCGTTTACCGCCGCCCAAACGCTGGGCATTCCCAGTCGTTTCCTCTACTTTCCCGATGAAGGCCATTGGATACTAAAACCCCAGAATTCTATTTTGTGGAACCGCGTGTTTTTTGAATGGCTGGATAAGTGGTTGAAGTGATTAATGTGCTAATTAGTTAATATGCTAATGTGCTAATGACGCAATTGCTCAAATAACTAGTTTCTCGCAAAGACGCTAAGATGCAAAGAAAGAATACCTCATGGCCGGAGCAAACCGACGATAGTCACCCTGAACTTGTTTCAGGGTCTCAACTGTATTGGTGGTAGTATTTTTTCGTTCCCCGAAGCGTCTTCGCTTCGGGCTGCCTATATGTTAGCCTCCGGGCTAATTGTATAAAATAAGCCCGGAGGCTTAATCTGCACAAACTTTAAGCGATGACGCTTAAAGGAACACTTAATCATCCCGCTTTCCAATTATCCGAAGCACTATACGCCGGTTTTGTTGATGTTCCTGCTCTGTACATATAGCATAAATGTCACTTTCTTCACATTTACATTTAGTAATCAATAGTTCGTCCTCGCCTTTACCAATCGCTTTAATGCGTGAACTATCAATACCCCTGGAGATAATGAATACTCTGAAGGAATCGCTATACCGTTGTGATACTGTTCGGTTATAAAGACTGTCTGACCGGCAATCAGTATGTTCTTCAATGGAAAATAAATAGTCGGGATATTTTTTAATAATAGATACAAACGAGTCGAGAAGCATTGCGTCAGTAGGCCTGATAAGACGGTCTCTGCAGCCGTCAGGATGATAATAAACATACTCCTCCACCTTAGCATTGGCCGTATCCATGTGGTAATGCAGCCGCTGGCTTTTGAGGAAAGTGGCAGTTAAAGTAAATAATATTGATAAAGCTGTTTTCAATATTTTTCCAGTAATTTAATTTTTACCCTTTTAATCGTTTTTTTATGTTTTTTACAGTTGTAACAGTTATTGGCCAGGCTGGTGAAGTATTTGTCAACACTAATGTCATAGCGAACTGAATCTTCTTCGGCTTCCAGGTAAAATTCAAAAGCGATAAAATATAATATATTATCCTGCTGTTCAGTTTTAATCAATTCATAATTCCTGAGGAACTCCTCCGGATAGTTAGCCAAATAACTTTTAAGATGTACACTTACAGATTCACTCAACGCCCCATCCGATTTACCGGCAATAACAGCCACTATTTTAAAATAATAATCCCTTATAACTGAATTTAAAGAGGCCAGGCTGTCGAGGCAGGCACTGGTGAGCAAATCATCGTGCGGGGCAATTTTGTTGTTCAGTATTCCCTCAGCATGAGCTTTAACACGCAATGACAAACTATCGCTATAACCTTTTTTAAACCCAATAACCCTTAAAATAGTCCTGCGGTTTTGCTGGTGTTCCCATTCGGTGCAGATATTTGTATGGTCACTTAAATTACAGGAGCATTTTTTTAATAATAAATCATCTTCACCCACACCAACTGCCAGTGGCAATTGAGAAGTATCTGTTAACCCAGATAAAATATATCTTCTTGCTGAGTCTGCCCTGCGCAGGCTTAAATCCCGGTTATAGTCCGCTGATGCCCGGCAATCAGTGTGGGATTCAATTTGGAAGATAACCGACGGATATTTATTGATGAAACCAGCGGTTTCCCTGTAAATAATCTTGTCATTGCGAAAACTATTACAGCCAAAAGCATGAATAACTGGCAATCTAATTTGTGCACCAATACGGGGATTGATAGAGTCAAAAGTAACCAATGAAGCGTCAGGCTGGGAGAAAGCATTGACGTTAGTAAGGAAAAGAATTGCAAACAGTAAGTAGTTTCCTTTTACCATATCCTTATAATCCCAAACGGTTAAAAAGATACAGTAAATATTATCAATGATCACTTCTTCGGTTTTTTCTGTTTTGTTTTGGCTTCCTTCTTCTTCGGCTCTTTCACCGGTTCCGGCTTTTTCTCTGGTTCCGGCTCGGGGACGTAAACCGGCATTACATCCGCTTTCGTAGGACGGCTTTCAATGAGCCAGGTAAAACCTTTTAATATGCGGGCATTATCGGGTATTTTATCCATGGGGTAAAGGTTTCCCGCAGGTGAGTTTATATAATATACCCCTACAATTTTGTTATTATCTATTTCAATACGCAGGCTGCCGCAGGCCACTTTTTCCATGCCTATGTACTTGGCTGAGTCTTCCTCCACGTAATAAATATTTTCCACGTCCTGGTTCACATGCACGGTTTTCAGCTTTTTATTATGAAAAAAGCCTTCTGCATTGCGGCCTTTCACCTGGTTATATTTTTCCGGGTCTTTTTCCGAAACAATAAACGTATTCTTAAACATTTTAATTGAGCTTACCTGGGCATTTTTCATGTACAGCCTGATGGTGTCCGCAGTAATCTGGTTTTGGTCGCTCCAAATCACCGGGTTCACCTCCATATTAATCACCGAGTCGGCAAACGAATATTGCAGCGAGTCGCACTTACCCTGCAAATCCTTTTTAAAGAATTTAGTATGATGGAACGTGTATAGCGTACGGTTTTTACGTACGCTGTCAAACCAGGTCATCAGCGTATCAGCAGTAATAAACAGGGTATCGTCTTCCACCTTTATCTGCCCGTTGGCCGCTTTGGTTACCCAGGCAATATTAGTATTGCGGTTATAAGTGCCCCGTTGTCCCCTTATCTCAATCTTACTGGTAGTATCTACCAGCAGTATATTCCCGTATGCCTCGTCAATAGCCGTTTTACCGGTATACACCATACTGTCGGCGCTCAGGCGCTTGTCCTTGGTTTCAACGTACGAATTCTTCTTAATCTGCGAATAATTGATTTTGGTATTGTACCAGCCTTCCTCGCAGTAAATAAGGGTGGTATCTTTGGTTATAATCCGGGTAGGACCGAAAAAATAGGCATACTGGGTAGCGGTGTTGTACTGCATGGTGTCGGTATACATGGTGTATTCCGGGTTCACCAGCACAATACTGTCTTTAAACTCAAACGTTTTGCTATGGGTGTTGTAAATACCCACGCGGCTCACCATGTTGTTTTCCTTGCTTATAATCCTCCCGCCGGTGGTATAATAGCCCATTCCGGCTACGGTTTCATAATTAAGCGCATCGGTGGTAAGGGTCATTTTTTTATCGTCCAGCACCACTGCTTTGCCTTTTAGCAGCGCTTTGCGTGTATTGCCTTCGTAATACAGGGTGTCGCCCGTAAGAGTAATGGAATCACCCTGGTATATCCGCACATTGTTATAGGCTATAAAACTGTTTGTTTGCCTGAAAAGGTAGGCGCTGTCGCAATACATCGTAACATTGTCATGCCTGAACCCCACATTTCCTACAAAACGGTTGGCCCTTCCGTATTTTGACTCACTGTAATCTGATACGTCTGCATGAAGAATATGTATAACAGCAGTATCCTGCGCCGATGCAGAAAGGGCGGTAAGCAGCATCACTGCTGCCATCCATATTTTTGCGGGGAAAGTTATTCTCATACAGGTTAATACCCTTACAGCAGCAAAGGTAATTTTTCCCGACCTTTGCCCACAAACTATGCCAACCGGCTGTTTATCTCGGGCCAATAAATTTATCTCCATTAAAATGAATCATGTGGTCGGGAATTTCAGCTACCCAGACTTCTGTTTCCCAGGCAATGTTTAGTGTATGTTTTTTGAATTCTTTAAAATCAGGAAATGCGGTTACATATATCTTGCCTGCCTTACAATTAATAAGTAATTCCTCTAATTCTACAAAACGTTTGGGAGACACAGGCCCGTGGGAAGTGACTACTTCTATTAAATAAAGCCAATTCCTTTTTTCGTCATAAATTATTACATCAGGCAGTTTGCTATGCCTGTCAACAGGAATATTAAGGGTTTTAAGATATTTTTTATCAATATGAAGATTTTTGTTAGCCGTATCGCCAAGGTATAGCACTATAGCACCACTCGCAAACCTTGGTGCAAATTGTTCAATTACTGCAGCTTGTATTTCATTGTGTTTACCGGGCGATAGCTTTAACGTTTTACCAGTGCTTAATTTAACAGCAACAAGATTTTGTTTACGCTCTTTCCTGTACTGCGTATCAAGGCTACCCATCGAGGACTTAAATTGTTCAACATTTGATGCCCATTTTTTGGTGCCAAATGATTTTATAACCTGCAATGCTTCAATTGAAACAGCATAATGGGCATTAGGACTGTTAACTGCCAGTTTGGTATTATCTGGATTGTAATTTACAATTTTAGCCTGAACAAACTGGTGTAAAACCTGCCTCCTGAACGTTTCACGGGTATTGGGTGCATAGTGCTTATTGTAATTATCATTTACAAAGGTCATTATACCTTTTGTAACCTTTAAACTAATTCGCTGGCTATTTTTCCAGTCTTTATCGGGGGTTATATCACATAATGCCAGTAACGTTAACGCTGAAATTTCGTTTTGCTGATTTTTCGGCAAACCTAGCTCTTTAAGGATAGCTTTTGCTTCTTCGATTTTCTTAAAAATAATATCAGCCATATATCTTCTCTAAATCAAAAAACTCGTTGATGATTTCATTTACTGAATCCATATCGTATTTATCGGCGTCAATTAAGGCGCTACCAATAGCTTTTATTTCCCCGATCGGAGGAAATGGCATTTCCTTTAGTTCAGTGGCGCTGACATTAATGTTGCCGTTGAATGTTCTGAAATACCTGTCAAACAATGAACTGTTTAGCAAAGCCGTTAAACCAATAATTTCAATTTTTGACAACTCGCCACCTGGCCTGTATATATAATTCAGGTGGTTTTCTACGCCAATAAAGGCTTCATCGACGCTTTCGGAAAAGTACGGAGTGGCAACCAACCTGCTTTTATCATCCTTTGCGCTAAAACGTCTTAAAAAAATATAGTCTTTGTTGGGTAATAAAAGAGATTTTGTTTTCTCTGACTGAACAATATACTGTGGCTTTTCTTTTTTCTCCAGAGGCCATGTAAATTTCATTTTAGCTGTATTATGCAATTGGTAAAGCGGAACTAAGTGTTTTGTGCCATTGGAATAAATACGGTGCAGGTGTTCAACAGCCCTGAATGAAACTACAGGTCCGGTGGA
>DASPJH010000287.1:0-2469 GCA_035628715.1 Bacteroidia bacterium | reverse complement strand
TCCGCGGCCTCCTTTGTCGCCACGGTCACCACCACGGGGTTTGTCGCCGCCATAACCACCGCTACGTTCACGTCCGCCGCCACCACCTGTGGGAGCGCCGGCTTCCAGTTCCACGCGAACGTTACGGCCGGCGTATTTAGCGCCGTTAAGTTTTTCTTTTGCCATATCCACGCCGCTTTCATCTATTTCAAAAAAAGAAAACGTGTGCTTCATGCTGATGCGGCCGATTTTAAAATCGCCCAATCCCTGCTGGTTAAGGAATTTAAGCATACCGGTTTTATCAATACCGTCTTTCTCGCCAATGCTGATAAAGAAACGGGCCATAGCACCACCGCCACGGTAAGAGCCGCTGTCTGAATCCACGTTCAGGTCGGGAGCATTTTTATAGTACTCCAGGAAACGGTTAAACTCTATTGAAGCAAAACGTTTAATCAGCTCTTCTTTGTCCAAATCAGCCAGGCGTTTGTAAATAACCGGGAGGAAAGGCTCAATCTCCGCCACATTCACCTCCACATCGTGCACTTCCTGGATAATTTTAAACAGCTGTTTTTCGCAAATTTCTTTACCATTAGGTATATCCTGCTTACGGAACTTAGCCCCCGAAGCTTTCTCCAGCTGGCGTATCTTACCGGTTTCTTTGGTGTTGATGATGGAAATAGAAACCCCCTTTTTACCGGCGCGGGCAGTACGTCCGCTACGGTGGGTGTATACTTCCAGTTCATCGGGAAGCGAGTAGTTAATAACGTGTGTTATATCCTGTACGTCAATACCGCGGGCAGCCACATCGGTAGCCACCAGCAGCTGCAGGCTGCGGCTGCGGTAGCGGGCCATAACCTTCTCGCGTTGCGCCTGAGAAAGGTCGCCATGAAGCGAATCGGCATTATAACCATCCTTCATCAGGTGCTCGGCTATATCCTGGGCATCCAGCTTGGTACGGGTAAAAATGATACCGTAAATATCGGGGAAAAAGTCTACTATCCTCTTTAGGGACGCATACTTGTTACGCGCCATGGTAACAAAATACACATGCTCAATATTGGTATTGGTAGTGTTTTTAGTTCCTACGGTAACCTCTTTGGGATTGTGCATATAGCCCGAAGCAATCCGCCTAACTTCAGCAGGCATGGTAGCGCTGAACAGCCAGGTGTTTTTGGTATCGGGCGTTGCTTCCAGTATGGCGTCAATATCTTCCTTAAAACCCATGTTCAGCATTTCATCGGCTTCATCCAGTACCAGGTAACTGATGTCTGAGATGTTAACGGCCCTGCGCTGCATAAGATCAATAAGGCGACCCGGGGTAGCCACTACTATGTGGCACCCGCGCTTAATATCGCGCACCTGGTTTTCAATGCTGGCCCCGCCGTATACGGCTACGATGGAAGCGCCGTGTATATATTTAGAATAATTAAGGAGGTCCTTCTGAATCTGGAGACAAAGCTCACGGGTAGGGCATATAACCAGGCCCTGTATGCTTTTTTTACTAAAATCAATCAGATGAAGCATGGGCAGCCCAAATGCTGCCGTTTTGCCCGTTCCGGTTTGGGCAAGCCCCACCAAATCGGTAGGTTCGGATACAACAACAGGAATTGCCTTTTGCTGTATTTCTGTCGGGTTTTCAAACCCCATTTCGCTGATAGCGGTGATAATTTCGTCGCGCAAACCAAGCTGCGCAAAAGTAGTACTCATGTAAACAGTTAAAATTTAAGATATATAAATCTGCCTTTCCCGGCAAATTTTAAACAAGCTACAAAGGTAGCGAATTATTTGGGTTATCAGCCGGAAATTTTGGTATACAGTACCTTGGTATAAGGTATAAAGTAGTGCCCATAGAACATCTTCGGCTTTTTACTTTATACTATATACTTCAATACTTTATACCCATATTACCTGCCCGCGCTGTCCCCCTCAAAATCCAGCGACAGTGAGTTTACACAATAACGCAGGCCGGTATTGGTGGGGCCGTCGTCAAATACGTGTCCCAGGTGACTGCCGCATTTGGCGCACATAATTTCCGTCCGTACCATCCCGTGTGACGAATCGCGCTGAGTTTTAACCGCCCCGGAAATCTGATCGTCAAAGCTGGGCCAGCCGCAATGGCTATCAAACTTCTGATTGCTTTTAAACAGCGGGTTGCCGCAGGCCCCGCAGGTATACGTGCCTGAAGCATCGTTGTACAAAAACTTACCGGTGCCCGGTCTTTCGGTACCTTTTTCCCTCAAAATATGGTATTGTTCAGGCGAAAGGACAGCTTTCCATTCTTCCTCAGTTTTCTGAATGGTATCTGTAGGTTCTGTAGGTTGGGGAGACTGGTTTTTAGCCAGCTTTGATTCCATATCCACCATATCCTTATTAGTGTTTTCCCGGTTCATTGTATTACATGATATTAGCAAACCGGCTATAAAAATAACCGATATGGAGATTAAATGTTTCATGCTGATTAAAACTTAAGCCCTATAGAAAAATACCCCC
>DASPJH010000286.1:0-4784 GCA_035628715.1 Bacteroidia bacterium | reverse complement strand
CATTGCCATACCAGCCTACAGTATCATTTACCTGCTGGTTTATAATACAGTTGGGTAAAGGCGCTGTACAGGGGTTTGTTTGTGCAAACACGGCTGTTGCAAACAGCCATACCTGGAAAAAAACCAGGAAAAATATTTTTTTATTCATAAACAACAATTTTTGACGTTAAACTAATTATGGTTGAGGAATAACAATCTTTTCACAACGCCACTCATCCGGGCATTCAATAGTATAAGGCACGCATGGGCCTCCCGGGTACCTGGTGCTGCAATTCCGGTTGCAGTGCACCACTTTCAGGCAAACATCGTGTATGGTTCCGGGATGCAGTCCTGTGACAATAGGGTTAGGATCGTTTGTATTGGGCAAAGGATTTCCATCTATCATCCATTCCCAGCGGCAAATATCCAGGTGAGGAGGGTGCCCCACCGAGTCGGGCGAATTGCCAGCCGATTTATCATAAAGCTGCACCTCTCCGGTAGCCGGGTTTATAAGTTTAAAGGCAAAAGCGCCCATGCCTACGCAGCCTATAAAGTCGCATACATCAAACTCTTTACATACTTTTGAGCAGCAGGTAGACTGGTCAGCATCAGCCACTACAGCAGTAAGGCAAACCTTGGTAGGCCCCATGTGGGTATAGTACAGGTGTGCTGGGTTCCTGAGTGAGGATGTCATACCATCGCCAAAATCCCAGTGCCATTCGCCCACCAGCAATGTATCGCCGCCAATTGAGTCAACGGTTGTGTTTTCAAAACGCACCGGGTTGCAGCCAATAATCTCAAAATCAGCAACAATCTTGCAGCAGTTTTTACTTACGGTAGTATAATACGTCTCCGAACAGCCCATCGGAGATGTAACTGTCAGCCTGTATAGCCCATCTTCCCCCTGGCCGGATGTTCCCTTGTAATAATGGCGTCCGGTAAATAATACGGTATTGGGGTTGTCCATATGCACCCATTTGTAGGTAAAATTCTGGCACTGGCTACCGGTATATTCCATATCTATTACACCCCCGCATTCCTGGTCGCTGTTATTTAAAATACTCCCGCTTGGCTGCACATATACGGTTACATCCTTTGTATAAGTACAATTACTTAACGGGCAATAAAATGACGCCGTATATGTGGTAGTTGTACAAGGATTGGCGGTTACTACTTTACCGTAACTGGAACTTAATCCAATAGCCGGGCTCCAGGTAACCCCCATGTTGTTAGCACTGGTGGCCGTAAGCGTTGTGCTTTGGCACCAGTTAACGATAGACGGACTGGCTGTTACGGTTGTGCCGGGGTTTACGTTTACTGTAACCTGCACAGTGTTTTCACCACTATTATTACAACTAAAAATTGGCGAACAACCGGTAGTGTACGTGGCTGTATATGTTGTAGTAGAACATGGACTGGCGGTTACTGAGTTTCCTGATGTTGAACTTAAACCGTCCGATGGGCTCCAGCTTATGTTCAGGCTGTTATTGCTGCTGGCCGTGAGAGTAGTGCTGCCGCAGCCGGAAATTGTTGATTGGGAAACCGTTACGGTAGGTACCTCGATAACTCCCACATCATCAATAACCACAGAAGTTCCGGATGTATTTACTAATAACCGCAACTGTGAAAAATTTGATGTAGCAGTAAACACTACGGTTGAATACGGCGCGGGCGGATGGCTTGTTTTGGTAACAAAAATAGTTCCCGGCGATTGGCCGCTGCTTCCGTTATGCGCCTCAAGTTTTAAAGTTCCTATAGTTCCGTTGGTAGTGTATGAGTAAATGCAAACTTTATACTTTCTGCCGGCCACAAAGTTGAAGCAAGTATACATACCATCGCCGTTTTGAAGGCGAAAACCACTGCTACTGCCCATCCCCTGGGCTAAAGTAGGTGTGCCGGATAATACATGCCAATTTGAAAGACTGGTGCCGATGGCATTTCCCCACCCTACTGAAGACCCGTCTATTCCGGGATTAAAAATACAATTGGGGGGTGTGGTGCACTGTGCGTACAGCTGCGGCACACTTGCCACCACATACAGGATAAAAAATAATGAGATAATTTTTTTCATACGCAGTTTTGTTTAATAATTCCAATGCCTGCATACAGGCTGAAAGGTTTGCACCAAAACTACCTATAGGCGTCCACGGCCTCAAGCGCCATTAAATAACTGCGCTGATTTGGCAATAACCGATAGAAAATGATGAATAAGTGAGAGGGAAACCGGGATAGCTGTTTTAAAACTCACCCAGGGAAATAACTTTAAGTAACTCGCCCTTTTTACGGGTGGCAACCTCCAGGTCACTTCCGTCGGCCATGGTTATATATCTTCCACCCTTTCCCTTGGAGTAAGACTTTATGAAATTAAGGTTTACAAGGTGCTTGTTGTGTACCCTGAAAAAACCGAACCGGGTCAGTTCGTCTTCAAAGTGTGACAGGATTTTGGTAACCACCATTTTGGGAGAGTTGGCAAAATATATGGTGGTATAATGCCCGTCGGCCTCACACCTTACTATAGACTGGGCATCAACAAAACTAAACCCTGTTAAATTGGGCAGACCTACTTTTTTAACGTCTAGTTTTGATACGCTATTCCGTTTTTCAAGCCCCCTGCTTTCCAGCCTGCCAATAGCTTTATTAACCGTATCCCTGAATTCGTCCTCGTCAATAGGTTTAAGTATGTAATCAAAAGCTGAGGTTTTAATGGCTTTAATAGCAAAATTATCGTACGCCGTAATAAATATAACCAATGGCTGCGTGTTGGGCAGCCGTTTCAGAAGGTCGAAACCTGAGCCATCTCCCATTTTGACATCAAGGAATATCAAATCGGGCGCATGGGTGGCAATGGAGCGTGCGCCTGCGCTTACACTGCCGCATTTATCAATTATTTCAATACACGGAAAAAGCGCGCTCAGCAATAAAGCGGTTATCTCCCGCCCGTCGGCTTCATCGTCTACAATAACAGCTTTAAACTCTTGTGTTTTCATACTTGATAGGAGGTATTAATAACTCCACTACTGTTCCGCTGATCACTCCCGTGGAAGTTACCTTTGGTTTTATTAAAAAACGAATATTAACTCCAAACAGTTGGTTGTATGCCTGCGCCCTGCTTCCAGCTATCCTGTGCCCTAAGTGAACACCATCACCAGGCTTGTCGGCAGGCGCAAAACCCGGGCCGTTATCTTCCACCAAAATTTTTAGCCAGTTGTTTGCGTCGGGTTCAAATATTACCCTCACTTCACCGCATTTATCCAGTTCTGAAACGCCGTGTTTCAGGGCGTTTTCAACGTATGGCTGTACCATCATGGAGGGAATTAGCAAACTGCCGGGTAATTTATCGTCTATCTGTATATAATAATCCAATTTTTCTTTAAACCGTATTTTTTCCAGCTCAAGGTAATTGGTAAGGTAAGCTGTTTCTTCATCCAGTGTAATAAAAGTCTCCCTTGAAAAACGCATGGTTTGCCGTATCAGCTTGGCAAACCGGCTAAAATACTGCCGCACAGATGCGTAATCATTTTTATAATTAAAATACTGGATAGAATTAAGGCAGTTATAAACGAAGTGAGGATTTATCTGGGCTTTAATAGCCTCCAGTTCCAGTTCGGCCAGCCTGCGCTGGGTTTGAAATTTATTAAACTGTTTAATTTTTTCACGTGATATTAAACGCCAGATAATAAACAGCAAAAGGACGACTGCTATGACTGCCGACATCCATTTAAACCATGTAGTTTGCCAGAAAGCCGGGTGAACAATAATAGAAACGAGCAAAGGCTGCTGCGATTTTATTCCGTTGAAATTAACAGCAAACACCTCCAGCTTATAATTTCCGGGTGCCAGGCCGCTTAAGCTGATTTCAGGATTATTAGTTTCAAGCCATTTATCACTCAGACCATTTATGCGGTATAAAAATGAAAGACTGCCTAAGCTCTCATACAAAATTGCGCTTAATTCCAGCCGTATATTGTTACGGTTATAATTTAAATGAATTTCATTACCCGGAAAATGCAACGCGGTATCATCCAGCAACGCCCGTGTAAGCCAAAAGGGGAAAGAGCTCGATATTTCCGGCATGTGGTTTAGCGGCAGTACACCAATACCTTCTGATGTAGCCACATAAGCCGTATCATTCTTTACAAATACAGCCGAGACATTTGACGAAGGAAGACCGTCAAAAAAAGTATATACCCTGCCCGATTTTTCGGTCATATCCCCGGTAAAATCAATTCTGCACGCGCCCCTGTCAGTAGATGCCCAGTAGGTAGTATCGTTTTGTTTATAAATCCGATTTACATAGCTGGTGCCTGCAGATTTAACAGTGGTGCGAAATGTAAGCTTACCGTTACTGTATTTATACAAGAATATGCCTTGTACACTTGTACCAATCAAAATATTTCCATCGGTACCAAGCTCCATATCTGTAACATTTGCGTCGCGCAATAAGGGGTCGTCAATTTTTTTCTCCCCCCCCGCACGAAAATCAGTTATAAAAAGACCATTAGGGGTGCCAATTAATATTTTATCGTCTGGCAAAAGAAGTGCGCTTGTACTGCGGGTAGAAAAAAATCTTTTGTTTGCTAAAACATACTGTTCATTCACATTAGACCTTACAACAAAAGCGCCTGCGTGGGTGGCCAGCAGTATGCTGTCGTTCCTGTAATCAGAAATATTTTTTATAGAAATATGGTTGATAAAAGTGTTATAAAACTTCCAGGTGTTTCCCGGCATATTTCTTAAACCGGAAAGCAAGTAAGGGCCTGATACAAACATACCGCCATTTATATTTTCAAGGTTGTTGCCCGTTT
>DASPJH010000285.1:0-2689 GCA_035628715.1 Bacteroidia bacterium | reverse complement strand
CTATAGAAAACGCCAAATACGGTATTGTAGCAAGCGATTTGGCAAAAAAAATCGGCTTTAAGAATGGCGATAAGGTGCTGGAGGTAAACGGAGAAAAAGTAGAGCGCTTTAAAGACATCACCGCTCCGCGCCATTACATGAAAGAAAACGCTGTTTATAAAGTGCAGCGCGACGGGCAAGTAAAAACTATTGTATTGCCCGCTGGTTTTGTAGACAGTATTGCCGACAATAAAAACAACTTTATCACCGAACGCCAGAAGTTTTTTGTTGACAGTGTGGAGCAGAATGCCAATGGAAAATCAGCGCCATTAATGAAAGGCGACCAGATACTGGCTGTTAACGATACGGCAGTTGAGTTTTTTGATGAATTTAAAGCGCGCCTGGCAAACATTAAAAATGCTGATATACCGGTTGTAGTGCTTAGAAACAATGACACTGTAAACCTTACTGTAAATGTAGATGAAAACGGTGCTATTGGTTTCAGGCCAAAAAGCGACCTGGAGTTTAAAAATGAGTATTTTTCATTTACAGGAAGTATAAGCGAGGGCTGGAACCAGGCTAAAGAGAACCTTTCATTAAACCTGAGCGTTTTTGGGAAAATATTTAAAGGCGAGGTTAACGCTTCAAAAGCGGTATCGGGCCCTATTGGTATAGCCGGATTATTTAGCAGCGAGTGGGACTGGCAGCAATTTTGGCAGCTTACAGGGCTGCTTTCAATAATCCTGGCCTTTATGAATATTTTACCCATACCAGCGCTGGATGGCGGGCATGTGCTATTCCTCCTGGTAGAAATGGTTATTGGTCGCCCGTTACCAGAAAAATTCATGCATGTAATGCAGGTAATAGGTATGATACTGCTGCTGGGCCTTATGGTATTTGCCTTTGGCAATGATATTTACAAGGTGTTTACCAGGTGACGAACGTAAACTACTTTAAATTTTTCGGCATGCCGGTGGCTTGTTTTATTGATGAGCAGCTGCTGAAAGAAAAATACTACCAGAATACCCGCCAATACCACCCGGACCAATTTGGGCAGGACGATGATGCCACCCAAAACAGGATGCTGGAGCTTACTACCCTGAACAATGCAGCCTACAAAACCCTGAAGAATTTTAACAGCCGTGTACACTATATACTGGATTTGAACGGCCTTGTTACCGAGGGGGATAAACATACCCTTGACCCTGCCTTTTTGGGAGAGATGATGGAGCTGAATGAGCTGCTGATGGAACTTGAGTTTGACCCTGATGCTGAAAAGCTGGAGCAGGCGCGCGCGCAGGTAAACGTACTGGAAGCTGAAATTAATGATAACCTTAATCAATTAGGCCAGCAATACGACAGCGCCGGAGCCGGGCAAAAACCGGAAATATTGCAGCAGGTGAAAGAAGCCTACCACCGCAGCAAATATATTTTGCGCTTAAAAGAAACTTTAGCTAAATTTGCACCCCTTTGATGGAAAGCCATTAGCTAAAAAATAAGGGCGAATGGCTAAAGACCTTACCACCTGCCCAGGTGGCGGAATTGGTAGACGCGCTGGTCTCAAACACCAGTGAGCTAACACTCGTACCGGTTCGACCCCGGTCCTGGGCACTGCAAAATCCCTGAAACGAAAGTTGAAGGGATTTTTTATTTAGTATAGAGTACTTCAGTATATAGTATTAAGTACATGCTGGCCCCGCGCTGAATCTCATACTGCTCCACAACCGATTCTCTTGTTACTTTATACATTATACTTTTATTCTTTCTACCCTCCCCTTATTTTTGACTATGCAAAAACTCCAGCTCCCTCCCAATTACCAAACCGTGATGCCTTATCTTATCCTGAAAGGCGCTAAACAATTCCTCCAATTCGCTAAAAGCATCTTCGCAGCTGAAGAGGTAGCGGTTTATCCCACACCCGAAGGAGACGGAATTATGCACGGTGAAATTAAAATAGGCGACAGTCTTATCATGTTTGCCGATTCTAACGAGGAATACCCTTCCTCAACTTCCGGACTCTACATTCACGTGGCGAGTGTGGACGAAACCTACCGGAAAGCTTTAGCAGAAGGGGCAACATCAAAAATAGCGCCGGTGAAAAAGGACTATGGCTATACGGCTGGCTTTTCTGATCCTTTTGGTAATATTTGGTGGCTGGTAGAGGCAGAGGTGGGTTAACAAAAATTATTCGATGAAATAAGCTGAAAACAAGTTGCCGGATTGGAGTTTATTTCTAAATTCGAACAAATAAAAAAACCTATGCAAAAATTTAAAACCTTTATTATTGTTGCCTTAGGGCTTATCCTGGTAAGTTCATTTGTTACTTACCAAACTGCTTCACCTAATTCATCAACCAAGGAATTAAAAGTAACCAACACTACTTCTGATTACATTAAGAAGCTTATTAATGACAATGAGTTTAGTGAAATCAAAATGCAATTCCCGGCAACTTCAGCAGGCAGCTATTTTACAACAAAAACTGTAAGTGGTGAAGAACCAGATGTTACGATAGAAGGAAATATCCTGAAAATTGTTGATACCGAAGAAGATGAAGAGTATTTCTTTAACCTGGATAACGCCATCCGCTTCACCATAAAAACAGAAAAAAATAACGGCAGAGTATTAACCGTTAATATGCCGTTCTAAGTTATCACATTATACTTTTAGTGAAACCGCGCCGCAAGCGCGGTTTTTTATTTTCCGGCAGCTA